>JBBTTU010000008.1:0-22388 GCA_038064075.1 Patescibacteria group bacterium | reverse complement strand
AGAATCTCTTTTTGGAAAATGCTTGAAAGCATAAAAATGTTTTCTACCGCCGCGAATCCCAAAGCCGCGGCAATAAGATAAATAGGGGCGTCAATCGGCTCGTCAAAAAATTTGCGCCTGAAGGCCGCCAAATAAGCCGCAAAGTATTTGATGTTTTCTTCAATAACCGCCCAGATCATAAGCAAAATAAAAGTCGGAGAACCGGCCGGCCAAAAACCAAGGCTGCGCCCGAAATAAAAACTCAATTCTTCAAGTAAAAAAGCGACCGGCACGCCGATTGCTCCGATGACAAAAGTTAAAATAATGATTTTTCGCGGCTCGGGATGGCAGTCTTCTTTAAGCCAAAACCAAAGCCAGATCAAACCGGCCAGCGCCCCTCCGGCAACCGCCAAAACTCCAGCCAAAGGATCGGCGATTATCGCGGCCATGACTCGGCAATTAAAAGATTATTTTTCAGGCCAAACTTTTCCGACGCAATGGCCTCGGTGATGTGCGGCAGGAATGGATGCAAAATTTTCAGAGAGTTTCCCAAAATATAAATCAAAATGCGGCCGGTGTTTGATTTGAGTTTGGGATCCTGAACTTGTTTTTTGGAACTCTCCAGATATTGGTCGCAGAAATCATGCCAGAAAAAATCGTAAAAAACGCGCAGAGCCGGCCCAAATTCGTAAGATTCCAGCCGCCGGCTGATTATTTTTTTGTTTTTTTGGAAGTTAGCCATAATTTTTTTGTCGTCATTGGTTTGAGGCCGGGGTTTTTGCGCAAAATCGATTTTATCCGGGGATTGAGATTGAGAAAAAACAAACCGCGAAGCGTTCCAGATTTTATTTAAAAATTTTTTTCCGGCAATGAGGGCATCTTCAGACCAACGGATGTCCTGCCCGCCCATGGCCTGCCAGATTATCGCGAAGCGGACAGCGTCCCGGCCGTACTTGGCGATAAGTTCCATCGGATCAATTCCGGTGCCGAGCGACTTGGACATCCGCTGGCCTTCGCGGGTCAGGACGGTTGCGTGCACGGACAGAACGCGAAAAGGGATTTTACCCATAAATTCCAAGCCGGAAAAAATCATGCGGGCGTCCCAGAGATTGATTATGCCGCGATCGTTCATTAAAACATCGGTGGGATAAAATTTGTCCAAATCGCCGGTTTTCATCGGCCAGCCCAGAGCCGCAAACGGCCAGAGAGCCGATGAAAACCAAGTGTCCAGAACATCTTCTGATTGATGAAAACCAGCGAGGCACTTCCGGCATTTCGGCTCATTTAAAGAAGCCTGCCAGAGGGCGCAATCTTCAAAATTATTTTCTCCGCCGGATTTAGGAATGCAGATCGGATCATGCTGCCAGACCGGCAGGCGGTGCCCCCACCAAATCTGGCGCGAAATGCACCAATCCTTTATGTTTTTGAGCCAGTCAAAATAAACTTTTTCCCAGCGTTTGGGATGGAATTTTATTTTTCCTTTTTTGACATTGTAAATCGCAAGTTTGGCGAGTTCCGGCATTTTCAAAAACCATTGTTGGGAAAGCATAGGTTCAATCATTGTCCCGCAGCGGTAGCAGTGAGCGACATTATGTTTATATTCTTCAATTTTTTCCAAAAGCCCGAGTTTTTGCATGTCTTCAACGATTTGTTTTCGCGCTTCCACAACCTTTAAATCGCGGTATCTTATTCCGGCTTTTTCGCTCATGCGCCCGTTCGGCCCGATAACTTGCGTGATCGGAACTTCGGGGTGTCTTTGCCAGATTTCAAAGTCGGCAATATCGTGCGCCGGGGTAACTTTAATCACGCCGGTTCCAAATTCAGGATCGGCGGCCGGGTCAGCGATTACTTTTATTTTTATAGTTTTAAGTTTTGGCTCGGCCTCGCGCGGTATGGAAGGATCAACTGATTGGATTTCAATTTCTTTTCCGACATATTTTTTGTATCTTTTGTCTTTCGGATTTACCGCTAGAGCCGTATCTCCGAGTTTTGTTTCGGGGCGCGCCGTGCCCAAAGTCAGCGGGCCGTATTTGATGTAATAAAATTTTCCATCCTCTTCTTTATATTCAATCTCCAGATCCGAAAGGCTGGTGGCGCATCTGGAACACCAATTGATCGTGCGCTCGCCGCGATAAATCCAGCCTTTTTCATAATAATGAATAAACGCTTCGGCGACGGCTTTCTGGTAATCTTGATCCATAGTGAAGCGAAGTCGCGACCAGTCAGCTGAAACCCCCAAGCTTTTGAGTTGTTGAATGATAATGTGTCCGTATTTTTCGCGCCAAGCCCAGACTTTTTCCAAAAATTTCTCGCGGCCGAGCTGATGGCGGAAAAGCCCTTCTTTTTTTAATTCTTTTTCAACCGCGTTTTGGGTCGCGATGCCGGCGTGGTCGGTGCCGGGCAGCCACAAAGTTTTGTATCCTTGCATCCGTTTGTAGCGCGCGAGCGCGTCGGAAAGCGTATATTCCAAAGCGTGGCCCATATGCAAAGAGCCGGTTATGTTAGGCGGGGCCATAACCATCGTGAAAACTTTTTTCCGTTTTCCCGGAAGTTTATCGGGATTGAAATAACCGCTCTCTTCCCATTTTCTATAAATGCCGTCTTCAATTTTTTTAAAATCATACGGCTGGGAAAAATCAAGTTTCATTGTTCTATTTTAGCGTTTTTTGGAGGCAATTGAAAGCCGTCCCTCGGCTTTGAGCTTCCGGGGATCTGTAAAATCTTTTCTAACGGCGTGAAAATAGCCGGCGGCGGCGATCATGGCGGCGTTGTCGCCGGTAAATTTTTGTTCCGGAAAAAATATTTTGGCGGAATTGCTCAAAGTTTTATTGAGTTTTTGCCGAAGTTTTTTATTGGCCGAAACGCCGCCGGCGACAATCAGTATTTTGGGCTTGTATTTTTGAATCGCTTTTGCGGTTTTGGCGGCAAGAACATCAACGACCGCTTCTTCAAATTCTTTGGCCGCTAAAATTTTGTTCAGCTTTGGATTTTTGCGAAAAGCGTAGAGAACCGCCGTTTTAAGGCCGGAAAAACTGAAATTCAAATCTTTTGAATTTATCATCGGCCGGGGAAATTTAATCGCGCTGTCTCTAATTTTTCCGGACACGCGATCTCTGGAAGAGGCGAGTTTGGATAAGGCCGGACCGCCGGGATAGGCGAGACCCAAGAGCCGGGCGACTTTGTCAAAAGCTTCGCCGGCGGCGTCGTCCAGAGTTTCGCCGACTATCCGATAATCCAGCCAGTTTTTTGCCAGAACCAGTTCGGTATGTCCGCCGCTGACCAATAGCGCCAGCATTGGAAATTGAAAATTGGAAATTGAAAATTTTTTTCCGTTCAAAAGAACGGAAAAGATATGACCCTCCATGTGGTTGATTGCGATGATCGGCTTTTTATATTTTTGGGCCAGTTTTTCGGCAAAAGTTATTCCTTGCCACAAGCAAGGTTCAAGTCCCGGGCCGACAACGACGGCAATGACGTCAACATTTTTTAGCTGTGAGTTTCTGGTTTGCAGTTTTTTTAAAAGAATCGGGAGATTTTTTTCATGGGCGCGCTTGGCCAGATTCGGAACGACTCCGCCGAAAGGGGCGTGAATTTTTATTTGTGAGGCAATCAGATTTTTGCAAACGGCGAAACGCGGATTTTTAAATCCGCCTTCGGCCCGGATGACCGCCAAAGCGGTTTCATCGCAAGATGTTTCAACGCCCAAAATCAACATTAGTGTATTTTATTTCACTTGGTCGGGGTGCCGAGAATTGAACTCGGGCTACATGCACCCCATGCATGCGTACTGCCTCTATACTACACCCCGCGCGTTTGAACTATTGATAAAGTTTTTTTAAGCAATCGGTGCAGATTTTCAGCCGCCGGCCGTCAGGAAGCCTGGCCCACTGCAGATTGGGTTGTTTTCTTTTGGTTTTGGTGGGATTGTATTTGCCGCGCAGCAAATTTCTTTTTCCTCCCATTTTTCCTGATTTTCCGCAAAGCGGACAAATTTTAGCCATGAATTAAATATAATGGTAAAATCATATTATGCAAGGAGTTGATTTTGTTTTTTCCATCGCTGTTTTGATGATGTCGGTGGTGATTCACGAAGTTTCTCATGGCTACGCCGCCGATTCTTTGGGCGATCCGACTGCCCGCCTCGCCGGCCGGCTTACTTTAAATCCTCTCAAACATTTGGATCCTTTCGGTTCGGTTCTATTGCCGGCGCTTACTTATCTTTTCGGCGGGTTCATTTTCGGCTGGGCCAAACCCGTGCCTTACAATCCTTATAATCTTAAAAATCAGCGCTGGGGTCCGGCGGTCGTCGCCGGCGCCGGGCCGCTGGCAAATATTTTAATTGCTTTGATTTTCGGCTTGGCCGTCAGATTTTTTGGGAATTTTTTGGCCGCGGGGTTTGTCCAGATCGCCCTCGCCATTATTTTTATCAATCTTATTCTGGCTATTTTTAATTTAGTTCCGATTCCGCCGCTTGACGGCTCCAAAATTCTTTTTGCCGCCCTTCCTTACCGCTGGCATCGGGTTCAGGCGTTTCTTGAAGAGTGGGGTCTTTTTCTCATTCTTTTATTTATTTTCTTCTTCTTCAGACTTTTACTGCCGGTCGTCTTTTTGCTTTTCAGACTGATCATCGGCTCCGGCTTGTTTTAAATCCGTCCTTGCAAAATCAGGTTTTATATTTTATTATCTATAAGATAGTTTTTATTTTTAATTTTTCCGCCGAAGGCGGAGAACCTTTGGCTGAATTTTAAATTTGATAGCAAGATATGCCGACATTCAATCAATTAATCAAAAAAGGCCGAAAGCCTGTGATAAAAAAATCAAAAGCTGTTGCTTTACAGCGGGGTTTTAACGTTTTGCAAAACCGTCCGACATTTTACCCCGCGCCTTACAAAAGAGGAGTTTGCATCAAAGTGACCACGGTTACGCCAAAAAAACCCAATTCGGCTTTGCGCAAAATTGCGCGCGTCCGTCTGACCAACGGCATGGAAGTGACGGCTTACATTCCGGGCGAAGGCCACAATTTGCAGGAGCACTCGGTGGTTCTGATCCGCGGCGGCCGGGTCAAGGATTTGCCGGGCGTCCGTTACCATATTATCCGCGGCATTTTGGACACGGCCGGCGTTGAAAACCGAAAACAGCAAAGATCCAAATATGGAACCAAAAGACCGAAATAAATATTTATGAGGAAAAAAATAAAAATTAAAAGAACTATAGAGCCGGATTACCGCTACGGATCGGTTTTGGCGGCGAAATTCGTCAATCAAATCATGCGTCAGGGCAAGAAAAATACCGCCCGGCGCGTAGTCTATGAAGCTTTGGATTTAGTCGCTAAAAAAACCAAAAAGGAATCGGCGCTAGTTTTGGAAGAAGCAATTAACAATGTCGCGCCGCTTTTGGAAGTAAGGTCGCGCCGGATCGGCGGAGCGACTTATCAGGTGCCGCGCGAAGTCCGGCCGGAACGAAGGCTGACTTTGGCCATGCGCTGGTTGATTCTGGCGGCCAGATCCAAAAAAGGCAAACCGATGTCGGAAAGACTGGCCGAAGAGCTGGTGCTGGCAACCAAAAACGAAGGCGCGGCAATCAAGAAAAAAGAAGACACCCACAAAATGGCCGAAGCTAATCGGGCTTTCGCGCATTTTGCTTGGTAATGTCAAAACCCGGATAATTTACCTCCAAATGTAATTTTAAATTTAAATGACAAGGGATTTTCCAATAGAAAAAACAAGAGACATCGGAATAATCGCTCACATTGACGCCGGCAAGACCACGGTTAGCGAGCGGATTTTATTTTATACCGGCATTTCGCATAAAATTGGCGAAGTTCACGAAGGCGAGGCAGTGATGGACTGGATGGAGCAGGAACGGGAACGCGGCATTACCATTACCGCCGCGGCCACGACCGCTTTTTGGACGCCGACTTACGCTTCGGCCGACGAAACCAAAAAACACCGCATCAACATCATTGACACTCCCGGCCACGTTGATTTTACGATTGAAGTTGAGCGGTCGCTAAGAGTGCTTGACGGCGGCGTTGTTGTCTTTGACGGCGTTGCCGGAGTTGAGCCGCAATCTGAAACGGTCTGGCGCCAAGCCGACAAATACAAAGTTCCCAGGATCTGCTTTATCAACAAACTTGACCGGATGGGCGCCAGTTTTGAAAAAAGCCTGGCTTCAATTCAGGAACGGCTGACTCCCAGCGCATTTGCGATCAACATACCGATCGGCATTGAATCCGGATTTAGCGGCGTGATCGATATTTTGAAAAACAAGGCTTATTATTTTGACGGCGATTTCGGAGAAGAAGTCCGCGAAGAAGAAATTCCAACAGATTTGAAAGAGGCGGCCGCGGCGTGGCGGGCCAAAGCTTTGGAAAAAATCGCCGAGCTTGACGATTCTCTTTTGGAAAAATATCTGGAAGGGCGGGAATTGGAGCTCACCGAGATTAAAAAAGTTTTAAGAGAGGGTATTACCAGCGGCAAAATTGTGCCGGTGCTTTGCGGCTCGGCATTGAAAAACAAAGGAGTCCAGCTGATGCTTGATGCCGTTTGCGACTATCTGCCTTCTCCGGTTGATTTACCGCCGGTGGAAGGAATTGACCCAAAAAACGGACAAAAAATCACTCGCGAGGCCAAAGACGACGCTCCTTTCAGCGCACTTGCTTTTAAATTGCAAACCGATCCTTATGTCGGCCAGCTTACTTATTTTAGAGTTTATTCCGGTATGCTGGCATCCGGTTCTTATATTTTGAATTCTTCAACCGGTCAGAAAGAAAGAGTCGGCCGGATTTTGCGCATGCACGCCAACCACCGCGAAGAAATGAAAGAAATTTACGCCGGCGGCATCGGAGCGATCGTCGGCCTTAAAAATACTCACACCGGCGACACTCTTTGCGATCCCGATCACCCGATTATTCTTGAAAAGATTGAAGCTCCCGAACCGGTGGTTTCGGTAAGGATTGAACCCAAAACCAAAGCCGATCAGGAAAAAATGGGCTTGGCTTTGAAACGGCTTTCGGAAGAAGACCCGACTTTCCGGATTAAAGCCGATCCGGAAACTTTGGAAACCATCATTTCGGGAATGGGCGAACTGCACTTGGAAGTTTTGGTTGACCGGATGAAGCGAGAATTTAAAGTCGGAGCTGATGTCGGCCGGCCGCAGGTGGCTTATAAAGAAACGGTTCAGGCCCGGGCCGAAGCCGAAGGCAAATATATCCGCCAGTCCGGCGGCCGCGGCCAATACGGGCATGTCTGGCTGCGCGTCGCGCCCAGAGAGCGCGGAGCCGGCTTTGAATTCGTAAATGAAATAAAAGGAGGAGTCATTCCGCATGAATTCATTCCGGCGGTTGAAAAAGGAGTCAAAGAAGCGATGGAAAAAGGCGTCATTGCCGGCTATCCGCTGATTGATACCGAGGTTGCTCTTTTTGACGGCTCTTTCCATGAAGTTGATTCTTCCGAAGCCGCGTTTAAAATCGCGGGGTCAATCGCTTTTCAGGAAGCGATCAGACGCGCGAGGCCCGTAATCCTTGAGCCGATCATGCTGGTTGAGGTTGTGACGCCTGACAATTTTTTGGGCGATGTCACCGGCGACCTCGCCAGCAAGCGCGGCCGGATTGAAGAGATGGCCGACCGCTACAATCTCAAAACAATCAAAGCCAAAGTTCCTTTGGCTGAAATGTTCGGCTACGTGACCAATCTTCGTTCAATGACCGAGGGCCGGGCCACTTACACCATGGAGTTTTCACATTATGAAATAGTTCCAGCCAATGTCGCCGCAGACATCATTGCCGGAAAAAAATCCTGAGCCAAAAGAATCTCCAGGCCAAACTCAAGATGATCTTTCCGGCGCCGAACTTTTGGAAGACGATTTTGAACTTTCGCGCGATATTGACGATCTTCCGGTTTAATTTTCACTTGGGAGTCCGACTCCCAAGTGAAAATTTTTGCAAGTTTTGACATTTTTAAGCATTTGGACTATTTTTATTTAAATCAAATAAGCACTTTAAAATTCACTCACATCTTTTTAGGAGGCAGCAATGGGAAAAATGTTTTTTGACGGAAGTTATTTTGATAGATTGGATAAAAGATATTTGTCCGAAACCGATTTATTGGTTCGCGATATGGTCAGGCAATTTGTTGTTAAAGAAATTTTGCCGAAAGTCGCCGATTGGGAAACCGGAAAATTTGAACCCTATTCATCTCAAGAAGAACTCATCAAAAATTTGATGAAAAGATTCGGCGAGCTTGGTCTTTTAGGAACGAATCTTAATTTGCAAAAATACATTCCCGGTTTTGAGAAAGCAAGCGTTTATTCCTACGGCGTTATCATGCGCGAACTGGAAGCCGGCGATTCAACCGTCAGAAGCTGCGTTTCAGTGCAAAGCGCCCTGACAATGTCGGCGATTTTTAAATACGGGTCTGAAGCGCAGAAAGAAAAATGGCTGCCGCTTTTGGCCGCCGGAGAAAAAATCGGAGCTTTCGCATTGACCGAGCCGCAGGGCGGCTCCGACCCGAAACGGATGCTTACTCGGGCTAAAATTAAAGACGACCATTTTGTTTTAAACGGCGCCAAGAGCTGGATTACCAACGGTTCAATCGCCGATGTCGTTGTCGTTTGGGCCGTGATTGATGGAAATGAAATCAGAGGATTTTTGGTTGAGCTCCCGGCCGAAGGTTTTTTTGCCTCTGACGAAAGAAAATGGGCGTTTAAAGCCGGTATTTCTTCGTCTTTGAATTTTAACGGTTGTCGGATTTTCAAAGAAAATATTTTGCCGGGAACGGTTATCGGATTGAGATCGGCTTTAAGCTGTTTGAACGAGGCCAGATTCGGAATAAATTGGGGCGTTATCGGCGCGGCCAGAAGATGTTTTGAAAACGCTCTGGATTTTGCCCGAGAGCGCGAACTTTTTGGGGAAAAACTGGTTCAAAAACAACTGGTTCAAAAAAAGCTTGCTGAAATGTATTCATTGATCCGTCTTTCCCAGCTTTTAGTTTATGATTTAAGCAAATTAAAAGACGAAAACAACAGTGAAATTGATTTTTACGAGACAAGTTTCGGCAAGTATAACAATGTTGCTTCAGCCGTCAGGGTTGCCGAACTGGCGCATGAAATCAGGTCGGCTGATGTGTTTACGGAAGAAGATGAGGTCGGCCGGCATTTGAGAAATTTAAGGATTGTCAGAAAGTATGAAGGCGATCATGATGTGCAGGAACTTATTGTCGGCGCCGCAATCACCGGAGAAAAAGCCTATTGACAAATTACAAAAGTATTACCCGTTTGGTTTGTCCGAACGGGTTTTTTCTTTTTTGACTAGTAGAAATCAGGTCCAAAAAGATGTATAATTTATGTGATGAGGAAAAAGCGCGGCCGGCCTCCTAAAAAAGACGAGGCTGAAGAAAAAAAAGGGTGGTTTGACGGCTTGAAACACGAAACCAAGCACTCTATTTTGGCCATTTTTTCTTTTGCCGCTTCGGTTTTGTTTGTTTTGGCCGCCTACGGCAAGGCAGGTCTCGTCGGAGAGCGCCTTTACGGCATTTTGGAATATTTATTCGGTTCGGCTTTTTTTCTGGCGCCGCTTATTTTTTTTCTGGCCGGACTTTCTTTTCTTTTCTCTTTCAGAACACATTTGATAGTTTCCACTGTCGGCGGCGGAGCGATTATGCTTTTTTCGGCTCTGGGTTTTCTTGACGCCGTTTTGGGTCAAAAAGCGGCCGGTCAGCTCGGCTTCATTGTTTCCTATCCGCTGCTGAAATTTTTTGATTTTTGGGCTTCCATTGTTATTTTGGCCGCTTTATTCATTGTTTCAATTCTTTTAATGCTGAATGTTTCTTTGAGGCCGAGTTTGAATTTTAAGCGGAGCGAAGCGGAATCCGATGAATCGGAAGAAAATCAGGAATCGCCAACCGGCCTCAAAGAAGCTTTGATGGATTTAAAGCGGGAAATCGTGCGGGAACGCGCCGCCGAAGAATTATCCCAAGAGCCGGGAGGAGCCGCCGCGGCCGAAGCTGATTTGCAACCTCAACCGGCCGGCCGGGAAATTGAAGCTGATGAAGAGCCGTCTCTCTTTTTTAAAAAAAGAGAAACTTCTTCCGCGGCCGGAATAGAGGCTTTTAAGCCGCCGCCGCTCGACCTTTTGGAAGAAGACAAAGGCAAGCCGTCTTCGGGCGACATCAAAGCCAATGCCAATATCATCAAACGGACTTTGCAGAATTTCGGCATAATAGTTGAAATGGGCGAGGTAAGCGTCGGCCCGTCAATCACTCAATATACTTTAAGGCCGGCCGAAGGAGTCAAATTGGCAAAAATAACCGCGCTTCACAACGACTTGGCTTTGGCTCTGGCCGCTCATCCGATCAGGATTGAAGCTCCGATTCCGGGCAAATCATTGATCGGCATTGAAATTCCCAATAAAAGCATTGCCCTGGTCGGCATGAAAAGCATTTTAAACCAGTCGGAATTTCAGGAAATAGAAGGCAATTTAATCATGGGTCTTGGCCGCGATGTTTCGGGCAAAACCGCTTTTGTCAATCTTGAGAAGATGCCGCATCTTTTAATTGCCGGTTCAACCGGTTCGGGAAAGTCGGTTGCGATCCACGCGATGATGATAAGCTTTTTATACCGTAATCCGCCCGAGCGGCTCCGGTTTTTAATGATTGATCCCAAAAGAGTTGAGTTGACCGTTTATTCCGGCATTCCCCACATGCTTACTCCGGTGATAACCGACGCCAAAAAAGCGATTCTGGCTTTGAAATGGGCGATTGGCGAGATGGAGCGAAGGTACGAATTATTGCAGAGCGTCAAAGTCCGCGACATTCAGTCTTATCAGAAATTGAAAACGGTTGATGATTATCCGATGCCTTACATTATTATTATTATTGATGAGCTGGCCGATATTATGGCGGCCTATCCGCGCGAGATGGAAGCGTCGGTGGTTAGACTCGCGCAAATGTCGCGAGCCGTAGGGATTCATCTCGTGGTTTCAACCCAGCGGCCGTCGGTTGAGGTGATTACCGGTCTCATCAAAGCCAATATTACGAGCCGCATGGCTTTTCAGGTTGCGTCCCAAGTTGATTCCAGAACAATTTTGGATATGGCCGGCGCCGAGAAGCTTTTGGGAAACGGCGATATGCTTTTTTTGTCCGGCGACAGTTCCAAACCCCGCCGCATTCAGGGCGCTTTTGTTTCGGAATACGAAGTAAGCCGGTTGACCCAATATTTGGAAGAAAAACACGGCGGCCGCGGGGCCGAGAGTTTGGATTTTGAACCGGAAGGGGGCGTAAAATCAATTTTTGATAATTTGCCGGAAAACAAAGAAGTTGATGATGAACTTTACAATCAGGCCGAGGCAGTCATAGTGGAAGCCGGAAAAGCGTCGGCTTCTTATTTACAGCGGAGGTTGCGGATTGGTTATGCCCGTGCCGCCAGGCTACTGGATATTCTGGAATCGCGCGGCGTCATTGGGCCGGCCGACGGGTCAAAACCGCGCTCGGTACTGCTCAAAAAAGACAAATCGGACCAAAGTCTTTCCGGTTTGAACGCTGACGCCAAAAATGACAAAGAAAATGAGCGGACAATTTTTGAATCTTTTTAGATTTTCAGCATGAGCCGGCTTGCGATGATTTTGGTTTTCGGTTTTCTTTTGCTCTTTTTTTCAGTTTATCTTGTTTTTCGTTTTCAGCATTATTGGCGGGGCGGCCGGCTTTCAATTTTTTTTCCGAGCGATTTTGCTTTTTTAACTAATTCTCATCTGATAGTCAAAGGCTCCGGACTTGAAGTTTCGCGGCTGGAACTTAACGGCCGCCCGATTTATACTGATCAAAACGGTTTTTTTGAAGAAGAGTTGATTTTAGCTCCGGGTTTAAATATCATTGAACTTAAGGCCGATGACAGATTTGGCCGGAAATTGTCCGAGAGAAGAACAGTAATGGTTAAGATGCCGGAATAGATCCGAATTAAAATATAAACAAAAAATAATCATGTCAAAAAAAGAAAAAGAACAAAAATCAGAGATTAAAAGAGAAAACATTGAAGCCGCCATAAAGGACATCCAGTCCAAATACGGCGAAGGCGCGATTATGAAATTGGGCGAGGCCCGGCGCGTCAATGTTGATACCATTCCGACCGGCTCTTTGTCGCTGGACATGGCTTTGGGCGTCGGCGGCGTTCCAAGAGGACGGGTGATTGAGATTTTCGGCCCGGAATCGTCTGGTAAAACAACGCTGGCTTTAAATATTGTCGCTCAAGCCCAGAAAAAAGGGGGTCTTTGCGCTTTTGTTGACGCCGAACACGCTTTGGACCCGGAATACGCCAAGAAGCTTGGGGTAAAAGTTGATGATCTTCTGATTTCCCAGCCGGATACCGGCGAGCAAGCTTTGGAAATTGTTGAATCTCTGGTTCGTTCCGGGAGCATTGACGCAATCGTTATTGATTCGGTTGCGGCGCTGACTCCGCGGGCCGAAATTGAAGGCGATATGGGACAGATGCACATTGGACTGCAGGCCAGATTAATGTCGCAGGCTCTTCGCAAACTGACCGCGCTGGTGGCCAAAACCCAGACAATCGTAATTTTCATAAATCAAATCAGGATGCAGATCGGAGTGATGTTCGGCAATCCCGAAACGACTCCCGGCGGCAAGGCGCTTAAATTTTATTCTTCGGTCAGGATTGATATCCGGCGCGCGGCCCAGATTAAAAAAGGAGAAGACATTATCGGCAACCGGGTCAGGGCAAAAATAGTTAAAAATAAAGTGGCCGCGCCTTTTCGCGTCGCCGAATTTGACATTATTTATAACGAAGGCATATCTTTTGAGGGCGATATTTTAAATTTGGGTTTGAAATACGGCCTTGTTAAAAAATCAGGAGCGTCATTTTCCTGCGATTCGGTCAAGCTCGGCCACGGCTACGAAAACGCCAAAACTTATCTTAAAGAAAATCCCAAAGTCAGCCAGGAACTCGTCAAAAAAATAAAAGAAATCGCCAAGTCCTAGATTTAATGCGCCACAAACGGCAGCAGAGCCATTTGGCGCGAGCGTTTGACGGCTTTGGCCAGTTTTCTTTGATGTTTGGCGCAGACCGAGGTTTTTCTGCGCGGCAAAATCTTGGCTTGCGGGCTTAAAAAACGCTTTAAAAGTTCGCTGTCTTTGTAGTCAACTGTTTTTATATTTGAAGTGCAAAAATAACACTGTTTTTCCGTCATGATAATTAAAACGGTATTTCGTCGGGATTAATATTTTCTTCGCCGTATTCAATCGTTTCAACCGTCTCGGCCGGAGGCGAGGTTTCTTTTTTAGCTGATTCTTCAGCTGGAGCGAATCCGCCCCGCGGCCCCAACTGCATGCTTTGGGCCACTATTTCGGTGCGATATTTTTTCTGGCCGTCCTGGCCTTCCCAAGAACGGTGCTGCAGCCGGCCTTCAATCATTGCCAAAGACCCTTTTTTCAGATATTGGGAGGAGATTTCAGCAAGGCGGCCGAAAGCGACAATGTTGTGAAATTGGGAATCCTTTTGCTTCTGTCCGCTTTTATCGTTATAAAAACGGTTGGTGGCGATGGCAAACGAAGCCACGCTTTGGCCCGAAGGAAGATTTCTTATTTCGGGATCGCGGGTTAAATTGCCGATAATGAAAATTTTGTTTAGATTCATTTTTGAAATTATTTTATTAAATTATTAAATATTTTATTATTTGCCGAGCATTTCTTCAAGTTTTTTGTCTATTTCTTCAATATTAGTTTCTTTTTGAGGAGTTGCCGGACGGATTAGTCTGCGTCTTCGCCGCGGCCGCTCCATAAAACCGTCTTTTCCGGTTTGAACGACTGTCAGGCGAATAACAGGTTTGCAGTCTTTAAGCGTTTTTTCAATGCCCGCGACGGCTTCGGGTTTAGCCATAAATTTAATCCAGCCAAACCAGGCTTCAGTCTCTTTTTTAACCGGATAACTCAATATTTTTCGGATAGGCTGGTTTTGAGAAGCGATAATACCGCGTTCTTTTTCTATAGCCGCGTTTACTGATGCCGCGCATTCAAGCGCCGTCGGTTCGTCAGCGGCTTTGGCAAGGAAAGATAATTCATATAATTTCGGATCGCTTTCTTTATCCATTGAATCAAACCATAGCATGAGCCTAGTTGAATTTCAAGGTTTTTATCAGCACTTTAAAATTATTTGTTGACCAAAAATTCAACAACATCGCCGTCTTGGACGGCGTAATCTTTGCCCTCGGTTCTGATCAGACCCTTGCTTGAAGCGTCGGCAAAAGATTCGGTCAAAATCAGTTTTTGCCAGTTTATGACCTTCGCTCTTATAAAATTTTTTTCAAAGTCGGAATGAATGACGCCGGCCGCTTCTCTGGCTTTGGTTCCATGTTTTATTGTCCAGGCCCGAGCTTCTTTTTTCCCGACAGTTAAAAATGAAATCAAATCCAGAGTTTGATAGCAGATTTTTATCAGGTTTTCAAGGCCTTGGCCGGTTTTGGCCGAAAAATAAACCACCGGCCGGCCGCGCCAAATTCTCTCCAAATTTTTTCCGGCCGCCAATTTCAACGAATCGGAGTTAAAGGCGTAAATTCTGGGCTTTAAGGAAAGCAGGTTTATTTCTTTGAGCAAATCGGCTAATTTTTTATTTTTTAAATCCTTTTCTGAAATGTTGATTTCAGGGCCGGACGAAATTTTTTCTTTAAACCCAGAAAGAAACAAAGATTCTTCTTTTTTAGACGGGTCTTTTTGGATTGAAGCCAGTTTTTTTTCAATTGTTTCCAGATCTTTTAAACGAAGCTCGGTTTCAATCGTTTCAGCATCCTGGTCGGGATTTTTGGAATGCTCGCGAATTATTTCCGGATCGTCAAAGTCGCGCACGACTTCAAGGATGATTGAAACATTTTTAATATGGTTTAAAAATTGGTTGCCCAGCCCTTGGCCTTCGGCGGCGCCTTTGACCAGACCGGCGATGTCAACGAAAGTTATGGCAGTTGCCGTTGCCGGCGGCGGATTTTGGGCACTCCACCATTTGGCCAATTTATCCAGTCTTTCATCAGGCACGCTGACGATCCCGATATTAGGCTCAATTGTCGCAAAAGGATAATTGGCCACCAGCGCCGCCTGACGTTTGAGAAGAGAGTTAAAAAGCGAAGATTTGCCGACATTCGGCAATCCCACTATCCCTATTTTAATTGACATAATGCCAATGCTAATATGAAAACATGTTAAAAATCAATCCGTCCATTTTTAAAGGATACGATATTCGCGGAATTTATCCCGAAGAAATAAACGAAGATGTTTTTTACAGGATAGGCGCGGCGTTTTGCGAATATTTAAACCAAAAAAAAAATTTTGGGCCGGTAATTTTGGGCAGAGATGCGAGATTGTCGTCTTTGGCTTTGGCTGAAGCTTTCAGCCGCGGAATTATTGATCAGGGCCGGGATATTATTGATATCGGGCTTACCACCACGCCTCTTTTTTATTTTAGTTTTAATTTTTCCAAAGCCGCCGGAGGAGCGATGATAACGGCCTCTCACAATCCGGCTGAATTTAACGGTTTGAAACTGCTTCGCGAAGGCGGCTGGCCGATTTATAAAAAAGACGGCTTGTCTGAAGTCGCAATTTTGGCCGCGAGCGAGACTGGTCGCAAGATCAGAGCCGGGAAAGCGGATAAAAAAGATTTCAGCCGCGAATATCTTGATTTTCTTAAAAAATACGCTCGGATTCAAAAACCTCTTAAAATCGTCTCCGACGCTTCCAACGGTTCGGCCGGTCCGGTTTTAAAAAAACTTTTTGAAAGTTTGAATATTGAAGCCGCCGAACTTTTTTTTGAGCCCGATGGGGCTTTCCCCAATCATTCGCCCAATCCGCTTCTGCCGGAAGCTCAAAGACCGGTTAAAGAAAAAGTCAAAGAAACCGGCGCCGACCTTGGTTTTATTGTGGACGCCGACGGAGATCGAATTATTTTTGTTGATGAAAAAGGGGAGTCAGTGGATTCAAATTCCGTTTACGCTTTTCTGCTTGATAATTTCTTGGCCAAAGGCGATTTAATTCTAATGGCGGTTTCGGCTTCAAAAATTATTGAAGATATTGCGGCCAAAAAAGGCGCGCGCTGGCAGCGGATAACGGTTGGACACGCCAATTTCAAATCGGCAATGCGCCTGAAAAACGCCCGCTTCGGCGGCGAGCCGTCAGGGCATTTTCATTTCCGCGATTTTTATGATTTTGATTCGGCCTTGCTGACATTGGTTCATGTTTTATCTCTGGTTTCTCAAAAAAATGAGGCATTTTCTGAAATTTTAAAACCCTATCGGAAATATTTTAATTCCGGAGAATTAAATTTTAAAATAGCAAATCCGAGCGAGGCAATTGAACGGCTCAAAAAAGAATATGCCGGCGGCCGGCAGTCGCTCGCGGACGGCTTAACGGTAGAGTACGACGACTGGTGGTTTAATATCCGCGCTTCTCAAACCGAACCGTTGGTTCGCCTCGTGATTGAAGCCAAAACCAAAGAACTTCTTGAAGAAAAAATAAAACTTGTTTTGTCTTCTGTGAAAATTTGATAAGTAGGTTTGAGCGGACTCGTAAATATATTTCAAGGGTGCCTAACGGGAATCGAACCCGTATCATTCCGGCCACAGCGGAACGCTTTGCCTTTAAGCTATAGGCACCGTATTTTATTATTCAAACATTTCTTTTTGGCCTTCTTTTGTTTCTTTTTTGAGTTTTTGGCGCAGCCGGTCCAAAGATTTTTTGGCTTTTTCTTTTTCTGTCCTGCGATCTTTTTCGGTAATAACTTTTTTAACGTTTTTTTCACCCTGCATTTTCAGGATCAAAACTTGTTCTTCCGGAGTCGGTTCATGCCCGGTTTCATCCTCTTGTTGTTCCGGATGATTTTTGCGCGGGAAAAGATCAGGCTGTTCTTTATTCATTCTTGTTTTACAAACGCGTGCGGCAGATAATAATTTATCATTACTCGGCTTTGTAAACAAGCGCGCCTTCTTTGGCCGGTTGGCTGACTTTGACCGCGACTTCCTGTCCTTTTTTGGCGGATTTGAGCGCTTCGTGCTCAATCTGCATTGATTCAATGTTTTGGGTAAATTCGTTTTCGCCTTTGACGAATTTTACGCTATCGCCGATTTTGAGTCCGCCGCTAAGTTTGACTATCGCCACCATCGCCTTGTCATAATAATGGGTAACTTTGCCTAAAGGTTTTTTATCCATAAATTTTAATGAATTTTAATTGTTAACATTTATCGACTTTTTTATTATACCTTAAAAACTCCATGAAGCTAAAAAGCCTCATGGAGTCCAATATTTTCTTGCATCAAGAGAAGTTGGATGATCTATTACAGCCAGCCGAGATTTTTCATGGTCTGTTCTCTTTCTTCTATATTGCAATAGTTTTCCGGACGAATTAATCCATATTCAGGATGGCCGATTAATATTACTTCTGTAACCGGCGAAGGCATCATTATTTTTCCTTTATAAATTCCGATGCCATCCGGTATTATCCAGTTTACAATATAACTTTTAGGATTGAGCGATTTTTTTATTTTATGGCCATTATCGGTTTTATCGGTTTCAGAAATCGGCCAATCTTTTACTCGTCCTAAAAAAATAACTTTTCCTTCATAATAACCGGTCATGTATTTTTCTCCAAATGTTTTCAGCGTCATTGTCAGATGAAATTCAAATTGTCCGCGGCGTTCGGAATCATACCATCCCACTGCAATGATTTTTTCTTTGCCAATAGCAATAATGACCGGTTCTTTAACAATTAATCCAAGTTTGTCATCCCGTTTTATCATTTCTTTCGGAACTCTGCTTAAATTTAAATTCATGTTTCCTCCTTTTTAAGTTGCGTTAGATATGATCAATGTTTTGCACTATTTCTTCCGCTTGCTTTTGCATAAACAAAAGCTCTGCGGTCAACGCTTTCCGTATCATAAAAAACACCTCCTTTCAGTGTTTGATTATTGGGATTCCATGAATAAACTAACAAAATAACAATAAAAATCAACACCAAAACAAAAAATACACGATCAAAATCGTGTATTTTTTGTTTTTATTCCCCCCGCGAGGAATCGAACCTCGATCTAAGGATTAGAAGTCCTTCATTCTATCCGTTGAACTACGGGGGGATATTAAATATTTTAACTGACTATAAGCATAAATTTTAGTTTTTACAATGATGGGTCGCCGAGCCCGGGTTTTTGAAACTCTTTTTGAAATTGTTGCTCGCGATCCTCAATGGACTCAATTGTTTTTTCCAGAGCGGCTTGGTTGATTTTCGGGGCGCGTTCGCCCGGGTCCTGCGGCAAAACCGGCAAACTGTCAGCCGGTTGGCTCCAAAGCCAGAAAAAGTAGACATTTAAAAAAGTTGTCGCCAATATCAGAAACAAAGCCGCAAGCAAAAGTAGCGGCCAGTATTTTTTGGGAGGCGAACTGAAAATATTTAAAATTTTGGCGTAAATAATTCTTAAATCCCAAATCATATTCAAAATTTATAATTTAAAAGTCTAAATCCGATTTCAGCGTCCCAAGCTTTTTTGTCATTTTTAACGAATCTGACTTTTTCCAGTTTAATCTGAAAATTCATATTTTCAAGCAAAGCCAGATATTGAAAATTCCGGCCAAAGCCGCCGGCGATATTTAATTCAAAAGCCGGTTCTTTTATTCCGTCTTTGCCCGGCAGAGAAGCCGACTCAATCATTAAATCGGTTCCGGAGAGCAAAGCGATTTTTTCCAGATTTTCAATGAAACGGGCAACTTCTTTTTCCGAAACAAAAATAGCGTTTATTTTTTCCAAATCCGGCGAAACCGACTGCAAAATCCGGTCAAGTTCGCGGATATTTTTCTGCTTTAATTCCGAAGCGGCGATTTCTGTTTTCAGGCTGCGGACTGTTTCCTGATTTTTTTGAAGGCGGCCGTAGACAAACCACCACAAGCCGGCCGCGGCCAGATTAAAAACCAGAATCAAAACAATTGTTTTTGCCGATTTAGATTTCATTATTTAATTCCAAAACCAGCGAATAATCTATGTCTTGTTCCTTTAATAAATTGGAACTCGGCGAGCCAACCCGGCTAAAAAATCGGTTTGATTCGTTTGTTTTGATAAAATCCATCAGAGCCGGCCGGCTCCGGGCCCGGCCGGAAATTGAAATCCGGGCCGGCTGGTTTTTAGCTTGATCTTTAACCTCAAAAATAAAACTTTCAATGTTGACGCCGGCCGGCCGGGAAGAAAGAACCGATTCCATGACCGGCGCAAGTTCAAACCGGCCGCTTTCCTGCGCTTGAAATAAATTAGCTTGGCTGTTTAAATTTTTAATGGTTTGTTCAATGTCAACGACTTTGATGAACAAAGGTTTTTTTTGAATTATTTCAAGTTCGCGCCGCAGTTCTCTTTGCTGCAGGACGGCCGCAAGCCGGAGAGGCAGCAGCAAAGCGATGTTTGCGGCAATGGCGATAAAAATCAAAAAACCAAAAGCCGCGATTAAACGCCGCAGGCGCTCGGCTTTGATTTTTTTTTGATAATCTTGAGGCAGGAGATTAACAGACATATTTATTTTTATTCTCCGCGCAAAGCCATCAGGCCCAGGCCGATCGCCGCGCTGTACGTGAAAGATTCATTAAAATTGATCTCGGGAATGTAATTTTCAAAAGAGGCGACGTTTATCCATGGATTGCCGCGTTCCACCGGCAAGCCGAGTTTATGCGCCAGATAATCTTTCAGGCCGATCAGGTTGGCGTCTCCGCCGGTTAAAATAATTTTGGCGATTTCCGGCGAAGATTTGTGGACATGTTCGGCGTGGCTGTTCCAAAAAAGAACGTGGCGACTGGCTTCGTCAGCAATTGCCGAAACCGCCGGCAAAAGCGCGTCAAAAACAGTTTGGTTTCCGGCAGTTTTGGCCAGACCTTTTTCTTTTTTAATTTTTTCCGCCGCATCCGGCGCAATATTCAAAGCTTTGGCAATAGCCCCGTCAAGTTCTTGGCCGGCAATGTTGACGGTTGAACTGAAACGTACGAGTCCCTCGGCCACTATGACGAAACTGGTCCGGGTTTTGCCGAAATCAATGATCATAACCGGCAACGGGGATTTGCCGCCCGGCATTAAAGCCCGGCTTAAAGAAACCGTTTCCATCGTGAAAGATTCCGGAAAAAGGCCGGCGTTCAAATAAGCGTTAAGATAATTTTGAACTACTGAGCGCGGAAAAGCGTAAACAATTACATCCCGATGCAGAGGCAAATTTTCAGTAATGATCGCGTCAGAGGCAGTAATAATTGCCGGCAGAAGTTCAAAATCAAAAATAATTTCTTCGGCCGGAAGGGGAATGACTTGAGACAGTTCAAGTTCAACGGCGTCGCGCATGCTTGAAATATCCATTTCAGGCAGTTTGATGACGTTTACATAAGCTCTTTCCTCGGGCATGGCGGCAAAAACGCGGTTTATTTTGAGCGGTTTGAATATTGAAGCCAGCAGGCTTGAAAATTCATCAGCCTTTTTAATTTCGCCCGAAACAATGATTCCCGGCGGAAGGTCTTTTTTGCCGAATCTTTTAAGACGCCGGCCGCTCGCGGTTTGGGTAAGTTCAACGAATTTAATTGAACGGTCCGAAATGTCAAGGCCGGTAATTGGAAAATCAATGAATTTGGGCGGCGGAAAAAAACGATTAAGAAAGTCCAGCATATTTTTATGATAACATTTCAGGCGGTTTCGGTAATATCCACGCGCATTTGGCGGTTTTTAGTTCAGTTTAAAAACCGCCAAATGTTTCTACATATTGCCTTCTTGACATCAAGACGTTAAATTTATATACTTTAAATTATTAACCGAAATGTCCCCCAATGGGGGACATTTTTAGAAATATTATAAATATTATGTTAAGCGATCTAAAAACATTTCAAGCGGCGCTTGAACAATTGGAAGTTGAGCGCGGCATACCCAAGGATAAAATATTGGAAACCATAGAAATGGCGCTGGCGGCGGCCTATAAGCGCGATTACGGCAAAAAAAGCCAGATTGTCCGGGCTAAATTTAATCCGGCTGACGGCAAAACCAGCTTTACCCAGGTTAAAATCGTGGTGGATGAATCCATGCTCAAGCCTGAAACCGAAGAAGGCGAAGAAGAAACTTCAATGCCTGCTCAAAGCAGCGCCGTTAAAAGTGAATTGGAAGAAGCCCGCGAGGCCGCGATCGAAGCCGCGTCTGACGCGGCTGAAGAACATAAAGTAAGGTTCAATCCCGAGCGTCATATCATGCTGGCCGAAGCCAAAAAAATAAAAAAAGACATCAAGGCCGGTGAAGAACTTGTTTTTCCTTTGGAAGCTCATGAAGATTACGGCCGGATCGCGGCCCAGACCGCAAAACAGGTAATCATCCAGCGCATCCGCGAGGCCGAACGGGAATCAATATATGATGAATTCAAAAGCCGGGAGGGCAGCATAATTTCGGGCATAGTCCAGCGCCTTGAGGCCAGAAACGTTTTTTTGGATCTCGGCCGCACCACCGCCGTTTTGTCTCAAGACGAACAAATCAGAGGCGAGCGCTACCGCATCGGCGAGCGGGTCAAGGCTCTTTTGTATTTGGTGGAAAAAACCCACAGAGGCACCAATCTTTATCTTTCGCGCACCCATCCCCATTTTTTAGTCAAACTTTTTGAATTGGAAGTTCCGGAAATAGCCAGCAAAGCCGTGGAAATAAAAAGCGTGGCCCGCGAGCCGGGTTCCCGGTCAAAAATCGCCGTTCATTCTTCCCAATCCGGCATTGATCCGGTCGGATCGGCAGTCGGCCAGAAAGGAGTAAGAGTTTCAACCGTTATTTCCGAGCTCGGCGGAGAAAAAATAGACATTATTGAGTGGTCCGAAAATCCGCTTGTTTTTGTCGCGAGCGCCCTTTCGCCGGCCAAAGTTCTTGACGTTGAAATAGATGAAAGAAACAAAACCGCGCTGGTGACCGTTGCCGAAGACCAGCTTTCTTTAGCTATCGGCCGGGGCGGGCAGAATGTCCGTTTGGCCGCGAAACTGACCGGCTGTAAAATTGACATCCGATCGCGCGAAGGAGAATCAGTCGCCACGGCCAACGAAGAAGGCGAAGTTTCCGGCGAAAAAATTGAAGGCAACGGTTAAATATTTGCCGGTTTTCGGCGATTTGGCTATAGTAATAATAAATTAGGCTTTATCAGTTATCAGTTAAAAATTAATTTATTATGCTGGAATATTTTCCCATTTTAATTTCGTTTGTTTCTTTATTTTTCGTCTGGTGGCTGGTTTCCTGGATTAAAAAACAATCCATTGGCACTGCCAAAATGCAGGAGATCGCCTCTTTCATCAAAGAAGGGTCAAACGCTTTTTTAAAAAGGCAGTATCGGACAATCGGCTTTATCAGCTTGATTCTAACGGCGGCTCTTTTTCTGGTTTATTTTTTTGCCGGCGATTTTGAAC
>JBBTTU010000007.1:0-33689 GCA_038064075.1 Patescibacteria group bacterium | reverse complement strand
AAATATCAAATATCAAATATCAAATATCAAATATCAAATATCAAATATCAAATATAATTATGAATTTGACGGCTGTTCGGCAAGTTCAAGTTCAATGATAGATTCCCGGCCGTCTTTAAAAACTTTTAATTTCACTTTCTGGCCGGCGCTTTTTTGACTGAGAATTTTTGCCAAAGTATTGTCTTGATTTATCCGCTTGCCGTCAAACTCAAGAATAATATCTCCGGCTTTCAAACCGGCTTTTTCAGCCGGAGAATCCTTAAAAACAACTGCTTCGCCGCTGTCGCCGGCGATCAAAAGCGCGCCGTAATCCGTTGCCAGCTTTTTTTCAGCTTTAACTTCGGGAGTGATAATTTGGTATCTGACGCCGAGGAAAGCATGACTGATTTTCCCGAATTCTTTGACGTCGGCAATCGCTTTTTTGATTGAATTTATCGGCAGGGTGAAGCCGACATTTTCAGCTCCGGCGGCAACCGCGGTGTTGATGCCAATTGCTCGTCCGGCAAGGTCCAAAAGCGGCCCGCCGGAATTGCCGCGGTTTATGGCGGCGTCGGTCTGTATGACTTCCGGCAAAAGCTCGGGCCCCGAAGCCGCGCCGGAAGCGATAATACTGCGCCTTAAGCCTGAAATAACGCCGACCGAAACCGTATTCTGGAACTCGCCCAAGACATTCCCAATGGCAATGACGGTCTGGCCTATTTTTATTTTATCCGAATCGCCGAGTTTAATGAATGAAAAATTTGACCCCTCAATTTTTAAAATAGCGACGTCCTGAACACTGTCTCGGGCCAAAACTTTAGCTTTCAGTTTCCGGCCGTCATTCATCAAAACCGTGTAGTCGGCCTCCGGATCCTCAACCACATGTTTGTTGGTTATAAGAAATCCGTCGGAAGAAACAAAAAAACCGGTGCCGGATGAAATTTGCTGATTCTGGGTTCCTTTTTGCCTGAATTGAGGAACCTGTAATTCAGGCATAAGTTCGAGCGGAACAAATTGGCGAAAAAAATCGTCGTTTTTCCAAGGATCAACAAAATAGCGTTCAATCACCGGAACATCCTTTGAAGCGATGATACTCGCCACCGCCGGCAGAGTTTCTTCCACCAGCTTGGTGATCAACTCTTCATAATTGGTCATAACCGCCGCGGTCTGATTGCCGGACTGCGGCTTTTCAGTGATGACTTTTTCAATAACGCGGTTGATGGTCTGGGTCATTTGAGCCGGAGCCTGATTGACCAGCGTTACGCTGACTATGCCGGTCACAAGCGAAGTTATGAAGCTTACCAAAAGCACCAAAAGAATAAGCTGTGTTTTTGTTAAATTTTCCATTGTATTTGTGTTGCTCTTGACTTTTTTATATTTATATATATAATTATAGGCAGTAAAAGTTTTTTTGTCAAATCAAACAATTTAAAGAAAGGGGGGATAAAAATGGAAAAAATAGCTGTAACCGTCAAGGGAATTGTTCTAAATGAGGCGATGGAAATCGCCTTAGTAAATGAATTACAGCAAGGGGAAAAACCTCCCGGTTGGGGATTCCCCGGAGGAAAAGTTAATGAGGGCGAAAATACGGAAAACGCCCTTAAAAGAGAGATTCTAGAAGAGACAGGAATAAAAATTGAGATACTGGACATAGTATCTCAAAAAAATGTGCCGCATCAAGACGGCACTAATGAACAAAAAACTTATTTTCTCTGCCGGGCTTTAGACGGTGGAGATCCAGAAAGAAAAGTTAAAGGAGAGACAGAGGGGTGGGGGTGGCATCCACTCAATAATCTCCCTGCTGATTTATATCGATCACACAAATATATTCTGTACAATTGGAAATCAGAAAATATCAGGGAAGAGGTAATGTCCCTGATCTGGTGGCATTTTAAAAAATAAAAAATCCTCGCATGAATCGCCAAGCGCGCAAATTTATGCGAGGATTTTTAATTTTCACTTAAAAACAAAACTCTCACAAAAATACCCTCGTTCGAATTGCCACAAAAAGTGATTCGAGCGAGGGTTTTTTATTTTGCTTCTTCCACGCTTTTAATCTCGGGTATTTTTGATTTTAAAATTTTTTCAATGCCTTTTTTTAGCGTCATTGCGCTCAAAGGACAGCCGCGGCAGGCGCCTTTCAGGCGCAGTGTAACGATTCCTTCGCTGAAACTGGCAAATTCCAAATCGCCCGAATGCATCGCCAGCATCGGCCGTATTTCTTTGTCCAAAATTTCTTTGATTTTTGATTCCATGTAATCAATGCGTACTTTTTAAAAATTGCGGCAAACAAATTGTCATAAACTAAGTTTATGACAAAATAGTTTTAAATCTCTTCTCGGCTTCTTCCCAATTGACGATATTCCACCAGGCTTCAATATATTCCAGACGGCGGTTTTGATATTTGAGGTAATAGGCATGTTCCCAGACATCAAGGACTAAAAGCGGAGTTAAGCCTTGCGAAACGGGACAATCCTGATTGGGGGTAGTTATGATAGATAAGTTCTCTGACTCGCCGCGCTCGCTCAGAACTAACCATGCCCAGCCGCTGCCGAAAATTCCCGCGGCGGCCGCGCTGAATTTTTCTTTAAATTGATTAAAACCGCCGAAAGCGCTTTGAATCGCTCGCGCTAAATCGCCGTTTGGTTCTTTGCCGCCAGCGGATTTCATTGACGACCAAAAAAATAAATGATTAAAGTGTCCCCCGCCGTTATTGCGAACGGCCGTTCTTATGTCTTCCGGAACGGAATTTAAATCTTTGAGCAAATCCCCAACCGGTCTTTCCGACAATCGCGGAGACTGTTCCAAAGCGGCGTTCAATTTATCAACATAAGCCTGATGGTGTTTTGAGTGATGAATTTCCATCGTGCGAGCGTCAATGTACGGCTCAAGAGCATTATAATCGTACGGCAATTTTGACAATTCGTGTTTCATAATTTTATTTTTACCGGCTGTTATTTGCTTATTTTAGCCTTTTGGCGATTCAAAGCCAAACTCCGTATCGCTTCGGCCGCGAACAAAACGCATTTTTGGCGCGACGGGCCGGGTTCTGCCCCAATCAGCTTAAAAATATCCTTGTTTTTAATTTTCAGGATTGTTTTCATTGATTTTGTTTTGATATGCTCGGAAAAAATTGACAACGCCGCTTTTGACAAAATACATCCGTCAATTTCGTATTTTATGTCAGCGAGTTTATTTTTTTTTATTTTTATATATATATCGGCTTTGTCGCCGCAAAGCTGATTGGCCGCCGCAATCTTTATTTCCCCTTTAATCCTGCCGGAATTTCTCGGATTTTTGGCGTGATCCATTATAAATTCCTGATAAATGTCCATGTCATTATCTAATGCGGGGGTAAATTTTTTCTAATGCCTCAATAAAATAATCAATTTCTTTTTTGGTGTTGTAAATGTAGAAACTGGCGCGAAGCGTTGCCGACACGCCCAAATGCTTCATAAAAGGCTGGGCACAATGGTGGCCGGCTCGCAGGCAAACGCCGTACTCGTCCAGCCAGCTTGCGGCGTCATGAGGATGAATACCCTTGATATTAAACGGGATTATTCCGGTGCGGCGCCGGACACTCGTTATCCCCAATAAATCTACAAATTCCAATTTTTTCATTTTTTTAAAAGCATAATTTAAAAGTTCACTGTCGTATTTATGGATATTTTTCGCTCCGATTTTACTTAAATAATCAATCGCCTCGCCGAACAAAATAGCGCCTTCAATATTCGGCGTGCCAGCCTCAAATTTCCACGGCAGATCATTCCAGGAAACGTTTTTGGTCGTAACTTCGGCAATCATTTTTCCTCCTGACATAAAAGGTTCAAGTTTTTCCAGAATTTCTTCTCTTCCATAAAGCGCGCCGATGCCCGACGGCGCCAGCATTTTGTGGCCGGAGACGGCGTAAAAATCGCAGCCGATCTTGCGGACATCCACCGGAATGTGTCCGGCTGACTGGGCGCCGTCAATTAAAGCAAGCGCGCCGGCTATGTGCGCTTCTTTACATATTTTTTCCACCGGATAAACGAACCCGGAAACATTTGAAATGTGAGCGATCGCGACCAATTTTGTTTTTTTAGTTAATTTTTGTTTAAAGTCCGGCCAGTCAAAATTATACTCCGGCGTCAGTTTGACAATATCAAGTTTAAGATTTTTTTCTCGGGCTAATCTCAGCCACGGCACAAAATTGGAGTGATGTTCCGAAAGCGAAACCAAAATCCGGTCGCCTTTTTTCAGCCGCCGTCCCAAAGAATAAGCAGCTAAATTTATGGCTTCGGTCGCGCCTCTGGTAAAGATAATCTCTCTCGGCTTTCCGGCGCCTATGAATTCGGCGACTTTTTTGCGGGCTGCTTCAAATTTTTGAGTGGTTTCTTCGGCAATGCGGTATGCCCCTTGCTTAACATTGGAATGCGAAAAAGCATATTGCCGGCGGAGTTTCGCCAAAATGACGGCCGGCTTTTGAGTCGTCGCGGCATTATCAAAATAAATCAGCGGACAGCCGTTGATTTTTCTTTTAAGTATCGGAAAATCTTTTCTTATTTTTTCAACATTAAACATAGCGGTTTTATTGCTTTTAAAATCTGCTCCGGCGCGCCGGTTAAACAAAAAAATGGGCTTTGGAGAAATGAAACGGCCTTTAAAAATTCTGATTTTTTCAAATCAATTCCGCGGCTCGCGAGGTAAAAAAGTTCCTCGCCGCTGATTTTGGAAACCGTTACGCCGTGCCTGGCTCCTTGAATCTCTTTGGTTAAAATTTCAAAATTCGGTTTGATTTTAGCCGAACCGTCCCGAAAAAGCAAAGCTCGTCCTTCAAACCATGCATCTGAAAATTCGGCTGATCTCGCTATTTTAACCAGTCCCGTTATTTCGGCGCTGCTGGCGTCATTTAAAACCGCCCGAATAATTGTCCGCGAGCAAGATCCGCGGCCGCAATGATTCACCGCCAAATTAACGCGAAATTTATCTTTATTTTTTCCGGCCAGAAGAAAAAAATTATTCAGCTTTGCGCCTTCAGCAAGCTCAAAAGACAAATCGCATAAAGCGGTTTCGGGCCGGTAAAGAAGCCAGATTAAAAATCTGTTTTCTCCTTCAGCCAGCCTGATTTTTTTTTGAAACTTTTTTTGTCTGATTTTAATTATTTCCATAAATTTTAACCTACCGATCCTTCCATTTCCAGCCGCAAAAGGCGGTTTAATTCGGCGCCGTATTCCATAGGCAATTCTTGGGTAAATTGGTCAACAAAACCGGATACAATCAGCCAAGCGCCGTCAGCTTCTTTTATGCCGCGGCTCGCCAGGTAAAAAAGCTGTTCTTTGCTTAATTTTGAAACTGCGGCTTCGTGTTCAATTTCGGTTTGGCTTTCCGCGGCGTCTATGACGGGATAAGCGTCGGCTCTGGAATTTTTATCCAGCAAAAGCGAATGGCAAGATACCTTTACTCTGGATTTTTTGGCGCCTTTGGCTACTTTTACCAATCCGCGGAAACTGACCCGTCCGCCGTCTTTTACAATGGATTTGGAAACAATGCGGCTTGAAGTTTCCGGAGCGAGATGAAAAATTTTGGCGCCGGTATCCTGATGCTGGCCGCCTCCGGCCAAAGCGATTGAAATGATGCTGGCTTTTGCTTGCGGTCCGTAAAGTATAACCGACGGGTATTTCATCGTGGCCCGGCTGCCGAAATTGGCGTCAATCCATTCTATCAAAGATCCTTCTTCGCCAAGGGCGCGTTTTGTAGTTAAATTATAAACATTTTTTGACCAATTTTGAAGAGTAGTGTAGCGGACGCGCGCTCCTTTTTTGGCGATAATTTCAACCACTCCGGCATGCAGTGAATCCTTTGAATAGGCCGGCGCGCTGCAGCCTTCAATATAAGAGATGTCGGAATTTTCTTCGGCAATAATCAAAGTCCGTTCAAACTGCCCCATATTTTTGGCATTAATTCTGAAATAAGAATGCAGCGGAGAGGAAATTTTTACTCCGGCCGGCGCGTAAAGAAATGCGCCTCCCGACCAGACCGCCGAGTTTAAAGCGGCAAATTTATTGTCGGCCGCCGGCACCACCCGGCCGAAATATTTTTTGAAAATTTCAGGATATTTTTTAAGGGCGCTGTCAGTGTCGCAAAAAATGACTCCGGTTTTTTTCCATTCTTTTTTTAGGTTGTGATAAACCGCTTCGGACTCGTATTGAGCCGAAACGCCGCCTAAAAATTTCTGTTCGGCCTCCGGTATGCCCAATCTGTCAAAAGTTTTTTTTATCGTTTCCGGCACGTTTTTCCAGTCCAGCGCCGGCTTTTCCGACGGTCGGATGAAATAACGCAGACTCTTAAAATCAATCTCTGACAGATCAACCCCCCAAGTCGGAATCTTTTTTTGAAAAAATATTTTGAGCGCTTCCAGGCGCAAATCGCGCATCCAGACCGGCTCGTTTTTTAGAAACGAGATTTCTTTAACTATTTTTTCGGAAAGTCCGCGAGGCGAAGAATAAATGTATTTTTCAGACATGATTGAAACGGCCGTCTATCATTATATGGACTTTATCCGGCTTGACGATATTAAGCATGCGTTCGCTGTGAGTAATTAAAATTACGGTCGTTTTTTTTCTCAATCGGTTAATGATCTCTCCGGCCATTTTTAAAGATTCGGCGTCCAAACCGGCGTCAATTTCGTCCAAAATGGCAAGTTTGGGCCTGAAAAATCGCAGCTGGGCAAGTTCCAGCTTCTTTTTTTCGCCGCCCGAAGAATTTTGATTGACCAACCGCATCACAAATTCTTCGTTTAGTCCGATTCCAGCAAGATTCTTGATTAAATCATCTCTTAAAGCAAAAACATCGCGGTTTTTGTTTTTGGCCGCATATTTTTGGTTTTGCGATTCTTCAGCCGCTTTAACCAAGCTGAGCAGGCTGACTCCTTCCACTGACAGCGGCGACTGAAAACCCAAAAAAATACCGAGTCCGGCTCTTTCATGGGTTTTTAATCCATTTATTCTTTTGCCTTCAAAAAAAATTCCGCCTTTTTTTATTT
The DNA here is from genome assembly GCA_038064075.1 of Patescibacteria group bacterium. Taxonomy (GTDB): domain Bacteria; phylum Patescibacteriota; class Minisyncoccia; order HO2-45-28; family HO2-45-28; genus JBBTTU01. The sequence continues at coordinate 26,689 of JBBTTU010000007.1, read as the reverse complement.
TGTAGTCCGGATGTCCCAAAATGGAAAAAGCAAGACTTGATTTGCCCGAGCCGTTCGGCCCCATAATCGCGTGAATTTGGCCGCGGCCGATTTTAAAATCAATACCCTTTAAAATCCTCCTGCCGTCAACTTCCACTCGGAGGTTTTTAATCGCCAAAAGAAAAGACATTAATCAGAACCTAGCGCCTTTCAGCCACAGTTTCAAGGCTTTCTTTACCGGCAAAATGCTTAAAAAATACTTTAAAGCCGCGAGGCGTTTAATAACCCATGCTGAAAATCCTTCCATTTTCAGCCGGCCTAAATTAGCGATGGCATAATGGCCATCAAGCGGGATTATTAAGCTGATTTTTTTGGAATAAAATTTCAGAATTTCCCGGCCGCACAAAAATCTTTTAATTGCGTAAGCCGCATATCTGCCCTGAAAAATTGCGGTTTGAGCCATCATTGGCAATGGTTTTTCATCGGGACCCCGGCAATATGCCGCATCGCCTACTACAAAAATATTCGGGCTCAAACTGACTTGAAGATAATCATTGACTGGAATACAGGCGTTTTTAACGAAGGCTACTCCGGTTATTTTTTCAGTCAAAGGATTGGCTTTTATGCCGGCGGTCCAGACTAAAACATCATAATCAATGATTTTAGAGCTTTTTAACGCAATTGTCCGGTCTCTGACATCAACGATCGGATCGGAAAGGATGATTTCAACTCCCAATTTTTTAAAACGGTCCTGCGCTTTTTGACCGACCCAATCGCCGGCGGTTGCCAGCAAAACCGGAGCGGCTTCAATAACAATAAGTTTAATGTTTCTGGCCGGATGGCTGTGAATTGATGATATTTTTTTCAGATAAACCGATAATTCGGCTGCGACTTCGCAGCCGGTAAAACCTCCGCCGCCGACAATAATATTGATTTTTTCGTTTTTGCCTTTGCGGATAAAAACTTCGTCAATGGCATTTCGGAGATTGAGAGCGTCGGCCGCGGTTTTAAATTCCAAAGCTCTTGAACGAAGGCCGGGAACGTCAAAAAAATTGGTAACGCTCCCGACTGCCAAAATAAGCCAATCATATTGCAATTGGCGGCCGCCAAGCGTTGCGACTTCTTGACTCAAAGGATTGATTTTTACGGCTTCATCCAAAACTAATTCCACATTTTCACGGCCTTCAAAAATTTCAGCCAGCGCTATGGTTACGCTTGAAAAAAACAATCTGAATTTTACCGGATTAAAATGAGCTTGGCTTTCAGAGGCGGGAACAAGCAATTTATAGCAATCCGGAGTAAAAGTGTGATAGCCGTTTTTATCAACAAGAATTATGTCCAAATCATGTTTATAGCGCGCGAGGTCTAAAGCGGCTCTGATTCCTCCAAAACCTCCGCCGACAATCACCACTTGTTTTTTAGCCATTATTTATTTTAACACTAATTTAACAGGCAGAAATCCCCATGCCTGTTTCTTTTATTAAATCCGCAGAAAAAAGAAAAAGCATTACCATTTCTGGTAATGCTTTTTGCTAGGGTTAAATTCGGACAAAATTGAGAAACCTCTCCTCCTGTTTGATACGGAGTGAGGCATATAATTCCGGATTTTGCATCGCCAAAATCTGAAGCGCGGCAAGAATTGCGTTTTTAGGATCAAAAACTGTCATAACCGGCGTCTCGCTCGGCGTCCGGAGCGATGACCACACGTCTTCAGGAAATTCTCGCCATGTCGCCGGAACCGTAATCACCGGCACAGTGCACTGCGCGGACAAAGTCGGGCCAGCGCCGTTGTTTCTTCCGCAGTAAACGATTACAACGGAGTCGGGAACTTCCTGAACTAGTTTCCCAATTGCTTCGCAGGCCAAAACCGGTTCTTTATGGAGAGAATAAGTTACAGTTCTCATCTTGCATGTCTCAAAATCAGATCCCCGTGTGTTGTATGTTCTAAACGCATCTTTAAAATCCGTCAGATCATCCGATTCTGATGCGCGCCAGAGAATAATTTGCTGACGCGGCAGTCCGAATTTTCCTGTAAGTTCCGCTACCAGCCGATACTTCGCGGTAACTTCATTTATATCCGCGCCGTCGCGGTAGAGCTGTTTGCTAATATGTTTTTCGTCGTCAATCACCCTCCACGAATCATTGTCAATTACGTCGGCAAGCCGCAGTTCACCATGCATATTCACTCCACACTCTACTTTAAAATCAACTAATCGCCTGCCCAGAAGCTGCCACGCTTTCTCAAGAATCAAGAAAGTTTGTTTGGCAATCCGTTTCATTTTTATAAAATCTTCTTCAGTGCTTCCAATTACAGGAAAAAAATCCTGGCGTGGAATTAACAGGAACGGTTTTTGACCGACAAGAAATCCCTTAAAGCCGGTTTGCTCCGATTCTTTCTTCTGCGCGTCGGTCCAGTGCGGGCGATAAAACTTCACCGAATCATCGGATAAATCCAGAAATGGATCATCCATCGGAATGGATCGGTTCTTCCTCCATATCTTGTCATTTGTCTTGGCAAAACATTCAAATAAGAGTGCCGGGAAGAAATCTCCCTCCTGAAGATGCGGGTGTCGGTGCAGGAACGATCCGTGCGCCTCTCGCCTGACAACTAATTCTAAAGGTATCATTTTGCACCGTTCGGCAAGAAATCGCGTTTCATCTATTTCTTTAATGAATGCTACTACAGGCAAACCGCATGCTTTAAGAAATCTAAAAACATTTGATGTTGTCAGATTCGCGAGCTCCCCTTTTCCGCTGATAACGTCGCGCTTGGCGCCATCGCCGGCGGTTATATCATCTTTTGATTCAATAATCACGTGTTCCGGCATGTCTGCCATCATAATTTTCTTTGTTTTGCCTTCTCTTATTATTTGATTCATATTCCCTCCTTTCAGTAAAAGAACATTTTGCTAATCGTTAATCTATCAAGATATCAAAAAAAAGACAATAGATACAAACCGCTTAGATACGCTGCGATCCAGATTGGCAAAAAAATGAATTTTGCCGAAAAAATATGAGCTTTTCTTTTTTTGCATACGCCGAGCGCCATTTGGACAAGAAACGCCGCAATTGCAAGAATTGCAATCGCGGTATGAAACTCAAGGATGAATTGAAAATGGGATTTTAAATAAACAAGTTCCGTCAAATCAGCAGGTATTGTTTCCATCAAATATGTCGCATACAAATCAAGAAACAAGCCGCTAACCGCCAAAAATATATGCGTCTTTCGGAATGTTTTCGCGCTGAAAAACGCGAGCAGGTAAAAACCAAGCGCGACGCTCATGTATAACTTTATTTCAAAGAACATTTTTAACCTCCTTTTGCAGTTCTTTATTACAATTCTATCAGCCGGAACCATTCAAATCAATTGAAAATCCAGGTTGACAATATAATAAGACTAATATATATAAACAATAGATTTCATTAAAATAAATTGATTGAAAGAAGGAGGGAAAAATGGCAAACGAGGTAAAAAATTGGAAAAAACCGGGATGTTCTGTAAATTTTTATATCGATCAGCTTTCTCAAAGAGAGACGTTTTCAAGAGAAATTAATGAAAAATACGGAGAGGGAGGAGGCCTTAACGCCGATTACAGAACAGTTGAAGCCGTGGCTATAGCGGCAAATACTTTAGGTTCAAACGGCCTAAAGTATGGAGAAGATTTTATTTTTAAAACCAAAGGTCCTTCAGAAATCAGTTTTGATTTTGCTGATGGATTAAGCATGCAAAAAGCAAAAAGAATTCTGAAAGACACGATCGTATAAAATTATCTGCAAAATAAATCCCCGCACTAAATTTTAGTGCGGGGATTAAAATTTTAGGCGGAGATAAATATTAAATTAAGATATATGCGGAGCCAGCAGAGGGATTTGAACCCCCGACCTTCGCTTTACAAAAGCGCTGCTCTGCCGCTGAGCTATGCTGGCTTATTACACAGACGAGCAAAAGCTGTTTTATTTTTCCGTTTTTTCGGAGCCGCCGTTCTGCAAACCGTTTTTGGTTTTATGCATTTCATCCCAAAATTCGGAGTTTTTTCCGTTGCCGCCGCTCTCCCCGTTTTTAATGGCGATCCGTTTTCCGCGGAAATAATCAGAAAGGCGGTGTAAGCCGGTTTCAATTTTGAGCACCAGCAGGCGAAAACGCCTCAAAAATTTTTCACCCAATTTCAGGAGCGCCGGATGAATTTGTTTTTGGGAAAAATCGCCAAGCGGCCGACCGATGTTTTGACGCAAAAAATCAAAAAATGACGGCAAAGTTTCCATTTTTTGTTTTTGTTCTTCAAAATTCAGCGAACGGATAATATAAATCCGGCGCGATACCATAATCAGCAAACCGGCAAAACCGCCTAAAAACAAAATTAAAAAATAATTCAGCATTGCGTTAAAATTTGTGATTAAAGGTTCAATCTGATAAATTGATCGATTTCTATGTTTTCGCCGAATTTGGCGATGTTTTCTTTGAGCAGATCGGCGACTGTTTTTGACTGGTCGCGGATAAAGGGCTGAGTTAGCAATTCTTCAGTATTTTCAGGGCCCGAAGCCGCGACATGCATTGCCAGATCATGGACAAATTTCAAAAATTCTCCGTTTCTGGCGACAAAATCCGTCTCGGTTTTGACTTTAATGATTGCTCCCAGCCGCCGGTCGGAATGGACATAAGCGTCCACCGCGCCGGCATTGGTTTGCCTTTCCGATTTTTTAAGCGCGATTTGGGCTCCTTCTTTGCGCAGAATTTCCAACGCCCGGTCAAAATCGCCGCCGGATTCCTGCAAAGCTTTTTTGCAGCTGGTTATTGACGCTCCGCAAACCGAACGCAATTTCCTGATAGTGTCTAAATCGGCCATTTTAATATTTGATTTTTTATTTTTAATTTTAATTTTTGTTTATTCGGTTCCGGCAGGCGGAATAGATTGCAATCCGTCTTCATAGGCCTTAATCAATCTTTCCAAAATATATTTAATGCTTGACTGAGCCGAATCATTTGCCGGAATGAGATAGGTGACCAAATTCGGATCGCAGTCAATATTTGCAATGCCGACGGACGCGATGCCGAGCTGGCGGGCTTCGCGCACGGCTGTTTTTTCTTCACCCGGATCCACAAAAATCAGCGCGTCCGGTTCTTTTTTCAATGATACCAAACCGGCGAATTTCTCTTCAAGGCGGTTTATTTCTTCGTCAAAAACAAGCTGTTCTTTTTTGGTATATTTAGCAAGCTCTCCTGAAGATTTTTTGGCTTTCAAATCCTCTAAATAATCAAGCCGTTTGCGAATTACGTTAAAATTGGTTAAAAGTCCTCCCGGCCAGCGCTTTGCCGAATAAGGCATGCCGAGTTCGCGGCCGACTTTTTCTATCAAAAAAGCGGCCGAAGGCTTGGCGCCGACCAAAAGAATTTTTTTTCTTTCCTGTCCTAATTTACGCAAAAAATCTTCGGCCTCGCGCAATTTCTGACGCGTTTTTTCCAAATCCAAAATTTCAACATTGTTTTTTAAACTGAAAATATAAGGCTTCATTTTCGGATGCCGTCTGCTGCGGGAATAACCGAAATGGACTCCGGCCCGAAACATCGCTTCTATTTCCGAATCCGCGGCGCCGGAGCCGGGTTTTTCGGCAGAAACCGAAATATTAGACAAAACCGCATTTTCCTGCGGTTTTTCGTCTTTTTTTTCCAAATCATCAGCTTTCAATTCCGGTTTTGGCATAATGAATATATTAAAGCATATTTTATTTTTATTCAAGATCAGCTTCTTTCAACCCCATTAGACCCTTTATTTTTTAAATGAAAAGTGTTAAGATAAAATCTATGAAAAAAGACACACACCCAAAATATTATGATAACGCGGTCATAAAATGCGCCTGCGGAAAAACTTATACCGTGGGCTCGACCAAAGAAAAAATAGATATTGAGGTTTGCGCGGCCTGCCATCCTTTTTATACCGGCCATGAAAAATTGCTTGACATCGCCGGACGGGTTGAAAAATTCAAAGCTAGAAGAGAACGCGCCCAAAAAACTCTGAAAAAGAAAAAATAATGAGCCCGCAATCAATCATTCTTGAAATCAGGGCTGGCGCCGGCGGCGAGGAAGCTTCGCTGTTCGCCGCGGATCTGGCCAATATGTATTTGAAATACGCCCAAAAACAAGGCTGGAAAACGGTTATTATAAGCTCGTCCACCAGCGATCTTGGCGGCTGCAAAGAAATAACGGCTGAAATCAAAAATCCGGACGCTTATGAAAAATTAAAACAAGAAGCCGGAGTGCACCGCGTCCAGAGGATTCCCGACACGGAAAAATCGGGACGGATTCATACTTCAACCGCTTCGGTTGCGATTCTGCCGATTTATCCCCAAAAAACTTTTGAAATCAAGCCGGATGACATTGAGATAAATTTTTCGCGTTCCGGCGGGCCGGGCGGACAAAACGTTAATAAACTTGAAACCGCGGTCCGAATTAAACATAAACCCACCGGCCTGGTGGTTCATTCTCAAAGCGAAAGAAGCCAGCAAAGAAACCGCGAGCAGGCAATGGAAATCCTGCGTTCAAAACTGATTGAAGAGCAAAAACGGCAGGCTGTGGGATCCGTCAGGGATTTGCGCCGGGAGCAAATCGGCAGTCAGGAACGCGCCGAAAAAATCCGAACTTATAATTTTCCGCAGGATCGCGTGACTGATCACCGAATTAACAAAAAATTTCATAACATTGAACGGATTTTGACCGGCGATATTGATCCAATCATTGAAGCATTTAAAAAATAAACTAATTTGCGGATAACTATTTCTTATAAATAATTCCTTTATTTCTCCACTCTTCAATCTTTTCATGATGTCCGGAAAGAAGTGTTTTAGGAACGCGGTATTTTTTATTTTTCCATTTTAGCGTTTCGGGGCGGGTATAAACCGGAAAAGAGCCGTGTTTTTCTTCAAGGCTAATCTGTTTGCCAAGAACTCCGGGAATATGGCGGCTGACCGCGTCCACAATAATCATTGCCGCCGCCTCGCCGCCGGTTAAAATATAAGGACCGGTTGAAATTTCTTCAGCTTTTAAGATTTTTTTTACTCTCTCATCAATGCCTTCGTAGCGGCCGGAAATTAAAATCAGATGTTTATATTTTCTGGCCCAGTTTCGAACTTTTTTGGCGTCAAATTGCCTGCCTCGCGCTGAAAGCAAAATAATTTTTGTTTTGCGCTTTTCAATTTTTGCTCTTTGCCTCAAAGCCTTATCCGCGGATCTGATAATCGGTTCGGCTTTCATTACCATCCCCGGCCCCCCGCCGAAGGGTTTGTCATCAACTGTTTTGCGGCTGTCCGCGGCAAAATCGCGCGGATTATAAAATTGAATTTTAATCAGGCCGCGCTTTCTGGCCCGATTTAAAATGGAGCTTGAGAAATAGGAATCAAACGACTCCGGAAAAATTGTAATTATGCTGAAAATCATTTGGGTGTAGACATATATAAAAACGCAAAATCCGTGTTTTTATGATAACACGGATTTTGCAAAATAAACTTTAGATGTTAGTAGCAAATTATAATTTCAGATCGTCCATACCGGCATCCGGACTTCTTGCCGGACCGCGTCCGCCTTCCGGCTCTTCAATTTTCAGATTGACTCGGGAACGATTTTTAAGTCCCACAATCCGAAGCAAAGAACGGATGGCTTTTGCGGTGTTGCCGCCGCGGCCGATGATTTTACCCATATCAACCGGGTTGATTTTGAGGTTAAGCAAAACCCCCATTTCATCAACTTTGCGGTCAACTTTGACATCGTCGGGATTGTCAACTAATGCTTTGACGACGAACTCCAAGAAATCCTGATCCTGATTTTTTGATGTCATAATAAAGCTTGTATCCAACTAATCCAGTAATCGGTAATGCAGATAAATCGACCATTGCTACTGCATTGCCCCCATTATAGTCAGATCGCCAAAAAAGTCAATTTTTACGATGTCCGATATAACCGATGGAAAATAACGGCAATAAAAATAACAACTCGGACACAATGTGTCCGAGTTGTTATTTCATAATTTCTTCTTTCTTGCGCTCGGCCAATCCTTGCAATGCTTCGTTGACCGAGTCCATTTTTTTCTGAAGTTCGTCTTTAAGTCTGAATTTTTCGTCTTCACTCAATTTGCTTTCTCTTTCCATATTCTGGATATCTTTCCAAACGTCGTCACGGGCTTTGCGCAAAGAAACGCGCGCTTCTTCAAATTTTTCGCCGACTATTTTTGTCAGAAATTGCCGGCGCTCGCCGGTAAGCTCCGGCAGAACCACGCGGATCATTTCTTTATCAACCACCGGCTGCAATCCGATATTTGAACTTCTGATCGCTTTTTCAATGGCTTCAATAGCTTGCTTGTCCCACGGCTGGATTACCAGAGTGCGCGCGTCTTGAACGCCGATTGAAGCCAATCCTTCAAGTTTGGTTTTTGTCCCGTAATATTCCACGACAATGTCTTTAACCAACGTCGGGTTGGCCCGACCAGTCCTCAATCCGTCAAGCTCACGGCTGAACCATTCTTTTATTTTTCCGGCCTCAATTTCAAAATTGGAAAAAGAATAAATCATACTTGTGTTATAAAATTCATTTTAGTTGACTCGCGGAAAGACTTTGTTTGCATCATTTGTATCATATGAATTGGCTTAAATATTCAAGGCACATTTTGCGGCTGATATTCAAAACCAGCGAATTTTCGCGAACGCGCTGCAATCGCGTCATCAGCGCTGGATCACGCTTGTCTCCTGCCCAAATTTCAGCCTCATCCAAAAAAAGGCCGAAAGTTTCGGAATCGGACGTAAATTGTTCAATAAGCCGGCTTCGGTCCGACTCTCCGGCGGCGGCGAATTGATTTATGTTTTTTTGTTCCGGCCCGTTCGAACTGATATGAATTTCAGAAAGGCGCGAACGCAAAGTATCGGGAACCGCGTCTGAATTTTTGGCTAAAAGAATAAAATGCCGTCCCGGGGGCGCGTCTTCAATAATTTTCAGCAGTGCTGGAAACGAAAAATAGCCTAAATTTTTAGTGTTTAAAACATAAAATATATTTTGGCCGGCGATCCGTTTTGAAGCCGCTTCTTTCAAGTTCCGGATTTCATCCAAACCTCCATTGCCCGTGAAAAAACAGACTTCGCCCTGCTTTTTGAGAAAATCAGACAAAATCTCGCCGTTAATTTCGCCGATTAAAAGATAACCGGAGCTTGCAGAGTCAAAAACCAGCCGTTTTTTAAGAAATTCATCCACCTCATTAGAAATTATCATATTTTTTTGCCCAAAAGGCTTTTTTTATAAACGTCAAGGTGGTCAAGGGCGATGCCGGTGCCCTTGGCCACGCAAAACAAAGCTTCCTGCGCCACGTAAGCTTTCACGCCGGTCGCCCTGAAAACCAAATCGGCGATATTTGTCAAAAGAGAAGTTCCTCCGGTCATAATGATTCCCCGGTCAATAATATCGGCTGCCAGTTCCGGCGGAGTTTCCTGCAAAACGGATTTAATGGTTCTGGTAATTTCGCGAAGCTCGTTTTCAATGGCTTTGACGATCTCATTGGTGGCGATTTCGGCGGTTCTCGGAAGCCCCGTCAGAAAATCGCGGCCTTTAATAATGTGTTTCTTTTCTTCCTCCACCGGAATTGCCGAGGCTATCGCGATTTTTATTTCTTCGGAGGTGCGGTCGCCGATGGCGAGATTGAAATTTTTCTTGATGTAATCGGCAATGGCCTGATCAATTTTATTGCCGGCGACTTTGGCCGAAGCCGAAACAACAATGCCGCCTAAAGAAATCACGGCCACGTCAGTCGTCCCTCCGCCGATGTCAACAACCATGTGCCCGGTCGGTTCGTGGATCGGTATGCCGGCCCCGATCGCGGCTAAAATCGGTTCTTTCATCACAAAAGCTTCTTTGGCTCCGGCTTTTTGGGCGGCCTCAATGACCGAACGCCGCTCGGTTGAAGTGACTCCGGCCGGAACCGAAACCAGAACATCGGGTTTAAATATATTCCATTTGCCGAGCGATTTTCCAATATAATAGCGCAGCATCGCCTCGGTAACGCGGTAATCGGCGATTACTCCGTCTTTCATCGGCCGATAAGCCGTAATGCTGTCGGGAGTTTTCCCGATCATGACTTTTGCCTCGTTGCCGACGGCCAAAACCCTGTTTTCCGGCACTGAAACGGCCACTACCGAAGGTTCGTTTAAAACAACGCCTTTGCCCGGCAAAAAAACCAGCGTGTTGGCCGTTCCCAAATCTATGCCTAATTTTTTTATGAAAATTCCCATAAAAAATAAAATATAAAAAATTAAGAAACCCGTTTTATATCCGCGCCGACTGCCGCCAGTTTCTGATCCAAACTTTCGTAGCCGCGGTCAATGTTATAAACATTGTGCACTACGCTTGTCCCCTTTGCAATGAGTCCGGCAATGACAAAAGCCAAACCAGCTCTCAAATCCGGACTTTTTACTTCCCGCCCCGAAAGGGGCGACGGCCCAAAAATAATAACCCGATGGGGGTCGCATTGGGTGATATTTGCTCCCATTCTTACCAATTCATTTATATATTCAAACCGACCGTCAAAAATAGTTTCAAAAATCTGGCTCTTGCCGTCGGTTTGCGTTAAAAAAACGACAAAAGGCGCCTGCAAATCAGTGGCAAAACCGGGATATTCGCCTGTCTTCACGTCAACCGCCGATAATTTTTTGGGCCTTGAAACCGAAATCCAATCCGGACCTCTTGTTATTTTCACGCCAGCCGCTTCAAGATGAGCCGTTAAACTTGAAAAATGCAGAGGCCGACAATTTTTAATTTTTAAGCCGCCGCCCCGCGGGTTTCCCAAAAGCGCTCCGAGAATAAGGAGACTCCCGGCTTCAATCCGGTCGGGAATCACTTCAAAGGGAGCGCGGGCAGTCAATCTGGCTTTCGTTCCCAGCCCTTCTATAATAATAGTATGAGTTCCGGCGCCTTTTATTTTTGCGCCGGAATCGTTTAAAAACTCGGCTAAAGCCACTATTTCCGGCTCACAGGCGCAATTTCTTAAAATAACCTTGCCGTCGGCCAAAACCGAGGCCATCATCAATGTTTCGGTTGCCGTAACGCTTGGCGCGAGGAATGTGAAATCGGCTGATCTAAGTTTTTTGGCTTCAAAAAAATAACACCCGTTTTCTTCGCGCGCTTTCGCTCCCATTGCTTTTAAACCGTCCACAAAAAAATTTATCGGCCTTTTTCCTATCACGCAGCCGCCGGGATGCTGCATTGAAACTTTGCCGTAGCGGGCAAGCACCGGTCCCAGCAAAACAACCGAAGCTCTTAAACTTTTGGTTATGATTTTATCAAGATCGGTATTGGCGTTTTCCGGCGCCTCCAAAGCGAATTCTTTGCTGCCGGTATTTGAAATTCTGACCCCGACGGCTGAAAGCAGCTCTTTTAAGCGCAAAATATCTTCAATTAACGGAACATTTTTAACATGAACCGGAGTATTAAAAAGAAAAGAGGCGGCAAAAATTTTAAGCGCGCTGTTTTTAGCGCCTGAAACCGCGATCTCGCCGCTTAAAAACCGATCTCCTTGGATTAAAAATTTAGCCACACCGATATTATATGCTAAAATAAGTTTAAAATCATGCCTTTCGTTCATCTCCACACCCATTCCCACTATTCCCTTCTTGACGGCCTTTCAAAGGTCAGCGATTTGGTCAGGCGCGCCAAGGAACTTGAGATGGAAGCGCTGGCTTTGACCGACCACGGAGTAATGTATGGCGCCATTGATTTTTATTCCGAGTGCAAAAAAAACGGAGTAAAGCCGATTATAGGATGCGAGGTGTATGTGGCATGCCGTTCTAGATTGCAAAAAGAAGCGCACATAGACGACAAACGTTATCATTTGACGCTTTTGGCAAAAAACAACACGGGATATCAAAATCTGGTAAAACTAACCACTTTCGCGCACCTTGAAGGATTTTATTACAAGCCGCGCGTGGACAAAGAGCTTCTTAGGCGGCATTCCGAAGGCATTATTACCCTTTCAGGATGCCCCGGAGGAGAACTTGGCAGAGCGATACAGGTCGGAAATATGGATCGTGCCCGGGAAATAATACGCGAACATCAGAAAATTTTCGGGTCCGAAAATTATTTTCTGGAAATTATGCATCACCCCGACATGGAATGGTTCAAAAAATGGAAAGATGCGATTGTTGAGCTTTCGCGCGAAATGAAAATTCCCATGGCCGCGACCCAGGACTCTCATTATTTAAAAAAAGATGACGCGCTTGCGCATAAGACGCTGGTTGCGGTTTCAACCAACACAGACGTCGCGGAGACAGCAATATTTTCAGGAAACGGAGAATATCATTTTATTTCTCCGGAAGAGGCGCGCGAAAGATTTGTAGACATCCCGGAAGCGGTTGAAAATACTTTGAAAATAGCAGACGCCTGCAATGTTGAACTAACTTTGGGTAAATTTATTTTTCCGAACTTCGCTCTTGAAGACGGAAAAACCGCGGATCAAATGCTCGCGGAACTTTCTTTGAAGGGCGCCAAAGAGCGGAAACTTGAAAATGACGAAGAAATTGTAAAAAGAATGAATTATGAACTTGAAGTCATTAAAAACAAGGGATACGCTCCGTATTTTTTGGTTGTCGCCGACCTAATGAGATTTGCCCGGGAAGCAAAAATATATACAACCGTTCGAGGGTCAACGGCCGGGTCCCTGGTGGCTTACCTTTCGGGAATAACAAACATAAATCCGATTGATTATCAGCTTCCTTTTGAAAGATTTTTAAATCCATTTCGTCCGTCGGCGCCGGATATAGATATGGATTTCGCGGACGACAGGCGCCAAGAAGTCATTGAATACGCGAAGCAAAAATATGACGAGGATAAAGTTGCTCAAATTGGAACCTTTGGCACAATGCTTGCAAGAGGAGCTGTCCGCGATGTGGCTAGGGCCATGGGCAAACCATATGATGCCGGAGACCGCGTGGCTCGCCTTATTCCGATGGGTTCGCAAGGATTTCCAATGACGATTGGCCGCGCCTTGGAGCTTGAATCGGAATTGAAAAAACTTTATGATCTTGATCCGGAGGCGCGTGAAATAATTGACACCGCCAGACGCCTTGAAGGAACGGTGCGCCATGTTTCTGTGCATGCGGCCGGAGTAGTTATCGCGCCAAAACCCCTTATTGAATATGTTCCGTTGCAATACGACCCGAAAGGAGGAAGCGTAATTACCCAGTACGATATGTACGCCGTTGGAGAAGACGGCATAGGACTTACCAAATTGGACTTTTTAGGCATAAGAAATCTTGCTATTTTGGAAGACGCAGTGCGACTTGTTCGAGAACGTAAAAATATTGAAATTGACATAGAAAAAATTCCTTTAGATGACGCAAGTACTTTTGAAATGCTGGCAAAAGGAGAAACTGAGGGTCTTTTTCAGTTAAATGGAGACGGAATGACAAAATATCTCGTGGAGCTTAAGCCGACAACGATTCATGACATAAACGCAATGATCGCGCTTTACAGGCCGGGACCCATAAACAACATTCCGGAATACATTGCGCGCAAACACGGAAAAAGTCCGGTTAGATATTTCCATCCCAAAACCGAAAAATTTCTTCAAAAATCTTACGGCATACTTGTCTACCAAGACGATCTTTTGCTGACCGCTTTGGAACTTGCCGGATACAACTGGGAATCGGTGGATAAATTCAGAAAAGCGGTGGGCAAAAAAATTCCGGAAGAAATGGCGCGCCAACACGACATATTCATTGAAGGGTGCCAAAAACACAGCGGAATTTCCAAAAACGAAGCAGAAAAAATATGGGGGCTATTTGAGCCATTTCAAGGGTATGGGTTCAATAAGGCGCACGCGGCCTGCTACGGACGTGTGGCTTACCAGACAGCGTACATGAAGGCCAAATATCCCGCCGAATACATGTGCGCGGTGCTTACGGCCGAATCCGGAGACACCGAAAAAATAGCGGAAATAATAGCAGAATGTAAGCGTATGCAAATTCCGGTTTTGCCACCGGACATAAACACGTCGTTTGAAGATTTCACGGTCGTAAAATCGGGCATTGGACAGGACCCTTTGACAAACTCAGAACAGGACCAGATTCGTTTCGGGCTTTTTACGGTCAAAAATGTCGGCGCCAATATTGTTTCGGCCATAATTGAAGAAAGAAAAATCAACGGACCTTATTTTGGCCTGACCGATCTTTTGGAACGGGTAAAATCAAAAGACTTGAATAAAAAATCTTTGGAATCGCTTGTCAAATCCGGAGCGCTTGACGCTCTTGGCGAAAGAAATCAAATGCTTGCCAACATGGAGACCATATTAGCTTACCGCAAAGACGCCGTCCGAACTCGCGCCCAAAATCAGTCTTCTCTTTTCGGCTTGATGAATCAGAATTCAATCCCGACGCTCAAACTCCAAAAAGCCGATCCGGCGCCTTTTGACGAAAAAATAAAATGGGAAAAAGAACTTTTGGGCCTCTATGTTTCCGGCCATCCTTTGGACCGGTTGCGAGTCAAACTGGAAAAAGAAAAAATGAACATCAATACCGCCAAATCATTGGCCGAAGGAGCGCCGGCAATGATTGCCGGATGCGTCCAGTCCATAAAGAAAATTTTGACTAAAAACGGAGAACCGATGGCTTTTTTGAAAATTTTGGATTTTTCGGGATCTTTGGAAGCGCTGGTTTTCCCGCGGGCTCTGCAAAAATTCGGCCACCTGATCCGGGAAGAAACCGGCCTTAAAATCAAGGGCCGCATTTCTCGCCGCAACAATCAAGCTTCAATCATTGCCAACGAAATCAGGACATTATAAAATTTAATTTATGCCCAGTAAGACAAAAGATAAAAAAATCAGCAATTCATGAAAATTGATGATTTTCTCAAAAAAAATTTCAACCCCAAATAAAAACATATTATAAAAATGCATAATCCCCGCTTCACTTAAACGCTCCAAAGCCTAAAAATATGATTTTTGCTTTATAAAAATAACGCGGTACCCCGTTTGCCTTTTTGCTTCGTTTGCACTCCGCAAAAAGTTTTCCGACCGCTATTTTTCTTTGCAAAAATCTATATTTTCTACGGCTTCTCCGCGATGCGTTCAGCGGAGATTATGCATTTTTTTAAAAAAACAATATGTTGCGACTATATGAAAATAAAATAATTATAATTGTCGGGCCGACGGCTTCAGGCAAATCGGCTTTAGCGGTAAAAATAGCTAAAAAAATAAACGGCGAAATTATTTCAGCCGACTCGCGGCAAGTTTACAAAAAACTCAATCTGGCTTCGGGCAAAATTGCCAAAAAAGAAATGAAAGACGTCAAACACTACTGCCTTGATTTAGTTTCTCCAAAAACAGTATTTACGGCCGAACGTTTCCAAAAATGCGCCCGAAAAGCCATAAAAACAATAAGAAAAAGAGGTAAAATCCCGATAATCGCCGGCGGAACCGGTTTTTACATTGACGCCGCGCTCGGACTGGTTAATATTCCAAAAGTTCCTCCGGACTGGAAATTAAGAAAACTTCTTGAAAAAAAATCAGCTGAAGAATTGTTTAAAATGCTGAAAAAACTCAATCCCGAACGCAGTAAAACAGTTGAACCCAAAAATAAACGCCGCCTTATCAGGGCGATTGAGATCGCTAAATTTAAAAACAGCAAAAAAACAAAAAAATCCGAACCGGCTTCTTTATCGCCGGTTTCAGACCAAAATAATATATTGTGGCTTGGCATTAAAACCGAACCGGAAGAGTTAAGAAAAAAAATAAACAAGCGCTTAAATGCCCGGCTCAAAGCCGGAATGGTTGCCGAAATCGGGCGCCTGCACAGGCAAGGCGTCAGCTGGAAACGGCTGGGCGAGCTCGGCCTTGAGCCCAAATGGATCGCAATGCATCTTCGCGGCCAAATTTCAAAAGAAGAAATGATTAGCAAACTCCGAAACTTAATCTGGCGCTATTCCCGGCGCCAGGAAACGTGGTTTAAAAAAAACAAAAAAATCCGCTGGATTAAAAATAAATGAGAGGCTTTTTAAGGCCTCTCAAAAACTATTTTAAAATTTCTAGCGAAAGGGCATATCCGCCAAAGGCGGAAATCTAAATACCCTTTCGCTAGCGCTGTTTCCCGCTATCTACCACATATTTAATATAATATATGTGTAGAAGATAACAGTACGCAGCACCAAAAGGCTTTTTACCAATTTTTCTGTTATGTTGCCGTACTAGCAAGGTCGGGGTTTTAGACCTCCTTCCTCCTTCATAACAGGTAGAGCTGTATCCTTAAGACTGCCTTAGGTTTATAGACCTAAGGACCTTGACTCTTACATATTTTATTATACTCTTTCTATTATCTTTGTCAATAGGCTGCGGATAACCTCGGGATTGGCGGCGCCTTTGGTTTCGCGCATAATTTGACCGATTAAAAATTGAAGAGATTGCAGTTTTCCTTTTTTAAAATCCGCCACGGCCTTGGGATTTTCTTCAAGGACTTTTTTTACGCTGTTTTCAAGCTGGGATTCATCGCCAATTTGTTTGAGTCCCCGGCTTTGAGCGATTTCTGAAGGGTCGCCGCCTTCTTCAACCATAATTCTCAAAATATCTTTAGCGGCTCGCGATGAGACGGAATTTTCATTGATCATTTTAACAAGTTCGGCAAAATTTTCAGGGTTAACCAGAAGCTCATCCCAGTTTAATTCTTTTTCTTTCACCAAACCCTGCAAATCCGAAGTTAAATAATTTAAAGCCGTTCCGACAGCCCGGGCTTTATTTTTAGAGCTGACCCATTCCAAAAGTTCAGAAATTGTTTTTTCAAAAAAATCCGATAAGTTTTTGTCGCTGATAAGCATTGCCGATTCTTCCGGCCGGAGATTATACTCTTTGATGAATCGGAGCCTTTTTTGCCACGGCAGTTCCGGCAATTCGCTTTTTAATTTTTCTGGATTTAATTCCTCGTCTTCATAAGGTTTAACCGGCGGCAAATCCGGCTCGGGAAAATAACGATAATCATGGGATTCTTCTTTGCTGCGCTGCAGAACGGTTCTTTGTCCGTTGTCGTCCCAGCCGCGGGTCTCGTGGCAAACTATTTTGCCGGCTTTCAAAAGTTTTTCCTGCCGTTTGATCTCGTATTCAATGGCCCGACGCAGGGCACTGAAAGAATTTATGTTTTTGAGTTCAACTTTTGTGCCCATGTTCAAAGAAACATTGGCTTCAAGGCGCAGCTGGCCTTTTTCCATGTCGGCCTCCGACACATTCAAATAGCGCAAAACCAGCCTGAATTCTTCAGCAAAATCTCCGGCTTCTTCAGCCGACGAGATGTCCGGCTGGGTTACCAACTCCATTAGCGGAACGCCAGCCCGGTTAAAATCAACGAGCGAAACCCGCTCCGACCTTGCATCAAAGCCGCCTGCGTCATGCACTAAACGGCCGGTATCTTCTTCAAGATGGATTCTCGTGATTCTGATTTTTTTCCCGGAGGACGGCAATGTCATTTCTCCGCCAAGGACCAAAGGATGCTGATACTGCGATATTTGGTAGCCCTTCGGCAGATCGGGATAAAAATAATTTTTGCGTTCAAAGCGCGAGTACTGGCTGACTTTGCCGCCCAGCGCCAGGCCGGTCAGCAGAACTTTCTTGACGGCTTCTTTATTTATTACCGGCAAAGTTCCGGGATGTCCCATGCAAACCGGGCAAACATTGATATTGGGATGATTTTCCAAAGGATCATTTGGCGAATCGCAAAACATTTTGGTCCGGGTTTTCAGTTCAGCGTGAATCTCAAAACCAATGGTCGGTTGATATTCCATACAGAATCATTATACTATAATTTTTATATGCTTACATACGCCAATTTGCAAAAAGGGACGCTTTTTATTCTTGACGGAGATCCTTACGAAGTTTTGGAATCGCAATTTTTGCGCATGCAGCAAAGAAAGCCGGTGATGCAAGCCAAAATCAAAAATCTTGCAAGCGGCAAAATAACTTCAAGAAGCTTTCATCAAAATGAAATTTTTAAAGAGGCCAATATAGAAAAGAGGCCAATGTGTTTCATATTCGCCCATCGCGGCCAATTCACCTTTTCTTCTCCTGAAAAACCAGGCCAGAGAATTTCTTTAAATGAAAATGCTGTCGGCGAAAACGGAAAATTTTTAAAAACAAATATGGACGTGGAGCTTTTGGTTTTTGGCGAAAAAATTATCGGACTGGTTATGCCGATAAAAGCCGATTATGTCGTCAAAAACGCGCCGCCGTCCGAACGCAGCAACACCGCGCAGGGAGGAACAAAAGAAATTGTTTTGGAAAACGATCTACCAGTTCAGGCTCCTTTTTTCATCAATGAAGGCGATACGGTGCGAATAAATACTCAGAGCGGCGAATATGTTGAACGGGTTGAAAAAGCCTAATCAATATTGTGTTCGCCCCACGAGCAAAAAGCGCATTCGGAGTGTTTGGCCGGCAGAACCGATTTTAAAACGCCGACAGCTTTTTTCAGTTCTTTTTTTGCGTTTTCCAAATCAGTCTTCATTTCTTTAACCTCAACGTTAAAATGGACAACTCCATTTTCCTCAACTTTTTTTGGAAAATAATAAACGAGATATGCCAAATTCTTGATGGGATAACCGTTGGCGTTGAGCAATAAAGTATAGGCATCCATTTGGCCCTGATAAAACTTGTGTCCGTTTTCTTTTGGCGGATAGCCGCGGGTCTTGTAATCAAGCGGAGCGTAAAGATCATCATCAACCACGCAATCATCCAGCGCGCCGGAAAGAATTCCGCCGGATTCTTTGTCCTCATAAGTAAGGCCGGTCCGCCAATTCCTCCATTTTTTCAATGTTGCCAGATCATAAAATAATTTACCGCTGACTTTGCCCCGAATTTCGGGCGGCAATTCATTTTTAATCCGCCAAAAATCAAAATAATCTTTGATAACCAAATCCATTCCGCCGGGCAGAGACGGAAAGGGCCCCGACGGTCGATGGATGCCTTCGTTGATTTGCAGCCAAAAACAGCGCGGACACTCCCGGAAAAGCCCGAGGCTTGAAGGCGAAAGGCGTATGTTTTTTTCAGCAGCCGCCATATTTTATTTATTATATCCTAATTTTGGCAATAATCGCAAAATCTCGTGCCGCGCCCGTTTTCGCGGATTTTTTTAATCATTCCTTTTTTGCACCGCAAACATTTTTTCCCTTCGCGCCGGTAAACTTTTAAATAATCCGCAAAATATCCCTGCCGACCCTTGCCGTCAACGTAATCGCGAATTGAAGTGCCGCGGAGCTTAACCGCTTTTTTCAAAATCTTTTTTACAGCCAAGAATAATTTTTTGATTTCCGCGCTTTTTAACGATTCTATTTTCCTCGTTGGTTTTAACCCCGCTTCAAAAAGAGATTCATCGGCGTAGATATTGCCGACGCCGGCCATTATTTTTTGGTTTAAAAGAATTGTTTTAATCCGGCTTTTCTTCCGGCGGATAAACTGATTTTTAAAATAAGAAAAATTAAAATCTTCCGAAAGCGCGTCCGGCCCGAAACTTCCTTTCACGATTTCTTCCTTTGTTTTTTTATCGGCTATTTTAAAATAGCCGAATTTGCGAAGATCATTGAAATAAAGGCGGCTTTGGTCATTAAAATAAATGGTCGCTCGGTTGAACTTTTGAAGCTTTTCCGAAGAACAATAAACCAACTGTCCGGTAAGCTTCAAATGCGCCAGCAGAAATCTTTCTCCCGTCTTAAGCCGGAAAATCAGGAGCTTTCCGATTCGTTCAATCGCCGCGAATTGGTTTCCCGAGAGCGCCTGAATGAGCGTCCGGCTGTCTGGCTTGGCGATTTTTTTATCGCGGATTTCAACCGCGGCGATTTTTTTTCCGATAATTTTTTTAAGAAGATCCCGCTTAATCGTTTCAACTTCCGGCAATTCCGGCATATTTCAGAATGATTTTTGAAGGATACTGGTATGGACTTTGTTAGCCAAAGGAAAAAGAAGAGTTGAAAGCGCGGCTAAAACGAAAGTCAGCCCGAAAAACGAATTTAGCGGAAGGTAATTTGACAAAATCATTAACAATAAAATAAAAGGCGCGCGGACAAGGCTGTAAAGAAGTTCGCGGCTTAAAATAAAAGAACTTAAAGACGGAAGGGTCCGGGCGATTTTGTAATACTGGCTGGACCAGCCAACCGCAAGAGCGCTGAAAGCGGTATGCCCGATGATCTGAGTTGAAGCGACTGCCAAAGGCGACGCGTAAAAAAGCCGCGAAAACCAGATTAATACCGACAAAAGCGATGACCAAATAATAACTCTGCGCCTGCGGCCGGCATCTGAAAGAAAACCTATTAAAAAAGTCACTATCGCTCCGGCTAAAAGACCGATTGAAATTATTCCCCCGATTTCTTTAATTGAACCCAAAACCGTAAACATAAAAATAGGCCAAATGATAACTCCGACCATTGTTTCTGCGGCATAACCGATGCCGGAAAAAGTAAAAGGCGCTATGGGCTTCAACCACAAATACTGCCAGATTGATCTTTGAGATATATCCGCTGAAATCATTCTTTGGGGAAAATAAAAAAGCGGCAAAACCGACAAAAATAAAAGCGCGGCGCTCAAAGTGAAAACACTGCTAAAACCAAAGAGCGCTATCAACAATCCGCCCAAAAAAGGCGCGCTTAAAGTTACCAGCGAGCTTATTAAATAGCGCGCCCCGATTTCTTTACCCAAAGAATCGGTATCGGAGGCTGAACTGAAACTGATGTGATAGCCGGTATTGAAAAGAAAAATTGAAGCCGAATGCAAAATCGGCAAAATGTAAAAAAATGAAGGAATTTCACCAATAAACTTCAATCCAAAAAAATAGAGAACCAAAAAAGGAATGCTTGCCATCATCAAAAATTTATCGCTCAACTTTTTAATCAAAGAAAGAGAAGACATGAGAATTATGATGAAAAATACCGACTTGATAAGAAAAAAGAACAAAATTTTCCAAAAAGGATAGCCGATGTTCCAGAGATAAATCGGCACAAATATACCGGTAAGGCTTTCGGCAAACTCAATTAAAGCCAATGTTACGTATAAAGCGTCAACTTCCTTGTTGCGGAAAAAAGCGAAATGATGCAAAGAATTGGATATGATTTTCATGGAATCATTTAAATAATAACATATTTAGATTTTGCTCGCATTTGTCTTTTTCGCGGGGAATATCTTTTTAATGCTCATTGCTCGTGGCACTTTTTAAACTTTTTAGGACGGCCGTTTGCATCAACTGCTCCGCACGGGCAAGGATCGTTGCGGCCGACCTTGTTAAAAATCGGGTTTTTGACAGTTTCAAAATTGCCGGCGCTTGGCGATTGATGAAGAGTTTGGAGCTGAATTTTCTCCTCTTTTGGAGATTGGCCGCCGATGCGAAGAATCATATCGGCGACATGATTTTCTATGGCGTTCTCAAGTTCGTGAAAAAGGCGCGCGGCTTCATTTTTATATTCAACCAAGGGATCGCGCTGGCCGTAAGCCCGGAGTCTTACCGAAGAGCGCATATATTCCATCTCTTCCAAATGTTCAAGCCAGAAGTGATCAATTGTCTGCAGCCACAAAATCCTTAAAGTCTGCGAAAACCGTTCCTCACCCAATATTTTTATTTTTTCGGCAAAACCGCCAAGTTCGTCTTCACTGGCCAATAATTCTCTGGCGCGATTTATGAGTTCGCCACTTCGGCTGAATAAAATTTCTTTTCGGCGCCGGTAAATCGCGCTGCGGTGCCTGTTCATCACATCATCATATTCAAGCAAGTGTTTGCGGGCGTCAAAATTAAAACCTTCCACTTTGGCCTGCGCCGATTCCAGAGCGCGCGAAACCATTTTATTTTCAATAGCCTCGTCTTCGGGAATGCCGAAACTCTTCATCATATTTTTAATGCGCTCGGATGAAAAAACGCGAAGAAGGTCGTCATCAAAAGAAACGAAAAATTGGGTCTCGCCAGGGTCGCCCTGCCGGCCGGAGCGTCCGCGAAGCTGATTGTCAATGCGCCGGGCCTCATGGCGCTCGGTGCCCAAAACAAACAGTCCTCCGGCACGACGCACTTTATCGGCTTCGTTCGGTTCGGACGGATTGCCGCCCAAAACTATATCAACTCCTCGACCGGCCATATTTGTCGCCACTGTCACCGCGCCCGGCCTGCCGGCCTGCGCTATTATTTCCGCTTCCCTCTCGTGGTTTTTAGCATTTAAAACTTCGTGCTTGATGCCTTCGCGGCCGAGCAAAGCCGATATTAATTCATTTTTTTCAATTGACGCCGTTCCCAGAAGAACCGGTTGGCCGGCGGCGCGCTTTTCTTTAACTTCGCAGACTACCGCGTTCCACTTGCCTTTTTCGGTTTGAAAAATTTTATCGCTAAGATCGCGCCTGACCATCGCTTTGTGTGTCGGAATAACGACAACGTCAAGATTATAAACTTTGTGGAATTCTTCGGCTGAAGTCGCGGCAGTCCCGGTCATTCCCGAAAGTTTTTCATAAAGCCGGAAATAATTCTGGAAAGTGATTGAGGCGACCGTGCGCGATTCTTTCTGAATTGCCGCTCCTTCCTTGGCTTCAACGGCCTGATGCAAACCTTCCGACCAGCGCCGGCCCGGCATCAGCCGGCCGGTAAACTCGTCTACAATGATAACTTCGCCGTTTTTTACGACATAATCCTTATCGCGCTGAAAAAGAGCCTCGGCTTTCAGGGACTGTTCCAAATGATGGACATATTTTATTCCGCCTTCGGCATAAAGATCTTTGATGTTAAGCAAATTTTCAACCCGGTCTATTCCCTCATCGGTAATGGTTGCCGATTTATGCTTTTCATCAACCTTGTAATCTTTGTCTTTTTGCAGATTTTTGGCTATTTTGGCGAAAGTCCGGTAAAGTTCTCCGGCGGTCTGGTCGGGAGCCGAAATTATCAAAGGTGTCCGGGCCTCGTCAATTAAAATTGAGTCCACTTCGTCAACAATCGCAAAATAATGTTCTCTTTGCGAAATTTGTTCGGCGCCGTAAACCAAGTTGTCGCGCAAATAATCAAAACCAAATTCGTTATTGGTGCCGTAGGTAATGTCGGCCGCGTAAGCCTCTTTTCTGGAACACGGCCGGAGATATTCATGGACAATGCGAAAAGCCCCTTGTGTGTCTCTAACGTCGTCTAATTTATCTTTTTCATCAATTTTAGTTTTTGAGTTTTCATTTTGAATTTGGCTATGGGCCGGATCATAGAGATAACTCGTTTCATGGTTAATACAACCAACAGTCAAACCAAGAGCATCGTAAATCTGTCCCATCCAAACGGCGTCACGGCGGGCAAGATAATCGTTAACCGTAACGACATGCACGCCCTTGCCTGCAAGCGCGTTTAAATAAGCAGGCAAAGTAGCCGCCAGCGTTTTGCCTTCTACGGTTTTCATCTCGGCGATTTTGCCCTGATGAAGAATAATGCCGCCCAAAAGCTGAACATCAAAATGGCGCTGGCCGAGCGTTCGCGCGGACGCTTCGCGAACCAAAGCAAAAGCTTCCGGCAGGGCTTCATCAAGCGCGGCGGCCGCCGGTTCAGCGCTCCGCAATTTGGAACACAAATTCTGAGAATTTGCCAGCAACTCTTCATCCGTCAGTTTTTTAAACTCCGGCTCCAAAACATTGATTCTTTCAACTAAAGGCTGAAGTTTTTTTAGAAATCTGGCGTTAGCGTCGCCGAACAATTTAGCAATCAAAAACATAAAAATATCAGGATAATCTATCCGAATTTATTTTTCAATATCTTTAAAACGCCTTTAAGCGGCATTTAACTGCGATCCCTGCGGAATTAAAACCGCGGCGGCAAAAACCGTGGTCCAAAGGCCGTCTTTGTTGCCGATTGCCGACTGGGTAAAGTTTGAAGTGCGGACGATTTTATCGGACATCTTAAATATCTGTTCACGTTCGTTCCAAGAGGTATCGGGATTAAACTCCAATCCGAGCGTAGTTGCCAGCATCTGAGCGGCCAGGTCCTCGGCGTAATCGCCAGCTTTTTGTTCGGTCTCGCCGAAAGAATCGTGTTCGGAAAGATAACCGTATTGGTTTTGGTCGGCCGGAATGGCCACTCCAACCGAAGCCGCCATTAAACGGTTGGGTTCGTTGGAAGACAGCCGAGAATAAATCGCAAAAACCACCTGGCCGAATTTTAAATATTTTAAGCCTTCTTCCCGGCTTATTTTTTTGCAGCTCGGAGGATAAATGCTTGAAATCAGCACCAGATTAAACGGCGCCAGGCCCGCATCGCGCAAAGCCATCTCAAATGAAGCTAATTTTTCTTTGTGAATTCCGACTCCTTTGGTAAAAAAAATTTTATCGGCAAGCATTTTATTTCCAGAGATTATTGATGTTTGTATTTTTTAATTTCTTTCAGCAATTCGCGTTTAACCGAATTTACGGCCTGTCCTAGGCTTTCAGCGGTTGCTTCGGCTCTCAAGAGATTTTGCAGACCCGGCAGATTCAATTGGGCCTCGGCCCGCCAAATCTGGCCTTTGCGATGATGTTTCGTAATCAGTTCCAGTTCAACGTCAAAGACAATATCGGCTTTTTCATCAATTTTTTTTAAAAGTTTTCTGGCTGGCTCCGTTAATTTGGCATTGACCATAACTTCATTTGCCGGAGTCAGCTTGAAATTGGTCGCTTGCAGTTTTATCCTCATACCCCGTTAGAATATTAAAAAAAGATATCCCCGTAAAGTGGGGATATCTTTTTTTAATTAGCGGCGGCGACTCTTGGCTTTTCTGGCCTTTTTGGTCTTTTTGGCCGCTTTCTTTCTTTTTTTCTTAGCCATTTGAAATTTTATTATTCTAACCCGCCTCCGTCATCCGCCGACCGGCGGAGACGAAAACGGATTAAGAAAACAAAAAACATCGACCGCGCTATATTTCTTGTTTTAATAAACTGTGCAGAGCGTAAAAATTCTTTTGAAAAAAATTTTTACTCAACTTTAGAATGTGCTTCTGATTTAATTATCGCAACTTAAAAAAAGAATACAACAAAATTCAGCATCCAACTGTGGATAACTTTTAAAACAACAACTGAATTTCATTCTCCAAAAAAATTCCGTAGCGGTTTTGAACTTTTTCTTTGGCGATAGCCATTAAAACCAAAATTTCTTCGGCTGTGGCGCCGATATTTTGAGAACTCAAACGTTTTGTTGTCGGAAACCAGAACATTTGACCCCAAAGCATTTGACCGAAATTGTTTTTTATAAGGTGAACAGAAAGTTTTACTCCATACTATGTCATTATGTGAGTGTCTCTCCGTCCACCCTGCAAAAAACAATTCCTGGTCTAAGGCTTTTCCAACCCCCGAAATTTTGGCCTATTCCCAGTATAAAAAACAACTCTACAAAACACAACTCCGCGCCAAACGGCGCGGAGCTATGCAGACATAGCATGTATCTCTTCGGGCTTGCGCCAGAAGAAACACTCACAACAACAATATAGCAAAAACATCAAAAAAAGCAAGCGGCCCTGTGAATAAATAACCGCTGCCCTTAGAATTTGTTTCTGATCGCTGATTTAAGCATTTCAATGCCTTTTTCAAAAGAAACTTCGGGCTGCCACTTTAAAAGCGCATTTGCCCGCGAAATGTCAGCAAGAGTTTCGCGAACTTCGCCTTTGCGCTCCGCGGCTAAAACGCACTTTTCGGATTCCAGAAATTTTTCCGGCGCCGTATCCTTATTCCCAGCCAAAACTATTCCGGCAACATCCCAAATGGAGTGATTTCGGCCTGTCCCGATATTTATTATTTCTCCGTCGCCGACTTTCGACGAAGAAGCAGCTAAAAGATTGGCTCTGACAACATCGCCAACCCATGTAAAATCGCGCTTCTGATGTCCATCAGGAACAATTGTCAAAGGCCGGCTGTTTTTAAACTGATCAAGAAAAATCCCTATGACAGTGGCGTACGGACCGTCAACGGTAGTGGTCTGACGCGGTCCGAAGACATTGAAATAACGAAGCGAGACCGTCTCCGGTCCTCCGGTTGCCCGCCCCATATCCCGCATCAGCATCTCGCCCATTCTTTTGGTTGAACCGTAGGGATGGAGAGCGTGAGCAGTCATCGTCATATCTTCGCGCAAAGCCGCCACTTTTTGCTCGCCGTAAGCCGAAGAAGAAGCAGAATAAACAACGCGCCGGACGCCGTATTTTTTGGCCAGCTTTAAAATATTACCGGTGCCGACGACATTAACTTCAAAATATCTTTGCGGATTTTGAAAAGACGGCTGAATCCGGGCAAGCGCGGCGCAGTGGAAAACGACTTCGGGACGGACTTGGCTAAAAACCTTTTCCAATTCAGCATAATCCGAAATGTTAGTTTGAAAATTGGGAGCTTCAGAATTGCCATGCTCCTTTTTGCCGGAATGCAAATTGTCAACTGAAAAAACCTCATCGCCTCTGGCGACGCAAGCGTCAACTATATGGGAACCGATAAAACCGAGCCCTCCGGTTACTAAAATTTTCATTTTTTATTCCTCTTATTTTTTATTCCTCTTATTTTTAATCAATTTGGCCAACTCTTTATCGTGCCGTCTGACATCGTCGAGGCTAAGACCTTGGGAGGAAAGAAGAGTCCGGTTGTAGTCGCGCATGGCTCTAAATACCTTCAAGCCTTTTGCCAAAAGCAGTTTTGCGTTTCCAACCGGCGCGCTTTCTATCAAATCCGCCATTTCAGCCATTATAGCATCGGTGTCTTTTGGAAAACAATAT
>JBBTTU010000006.1:0-44112 GCA_038064075.1 Patescibacteria group bacterium | reverse complement strand
CTTTGGATATCTACGGCACGTTAAGAATTGATCCTAATAGCGGGTTGATTATTCCGGCAAGTTCCACTCCGACATTAGACACAGCCGGTAAAATTGCCATAGACACAACTTCCGGCCAATTGAAATGGTACGACGGCTTAAAAGTCCAGCTGGTTACCGGCACAACCTCTCCGGCATTCAATATCGCTTCAACCACGATGGGCATAAACGGCAAGCAGTTCCGCAACGGCACGACAAGCATTTTACTGAAGAATTTTCCCGAAGCCATGACCTTAAACGGCTTTTACTGCAAAGCGACTTCTACCGTTGCCAGCGCTTACGCCGGCCATTTGAGATTCGGAGACGGTTCAAACTGGACGGAAATGGGAACTTGCACCACTTCGGGAGTTGAAACAAGAACCACGACCAACAACACTTTTACCCGATTTGAGGATTTTATAGTGGAAGCAAGTTCATCCGCTCCGGCGATAGATAGGTTGACTATCACCGTTATTCTTGAAAAAACCGCCGATTAAAATGAAGATTAAAATGAAAAAAATAATTTATTTTTCAATACCGATTCTCTTGATATTTTTTGCTTTTTCTCTTGTTTTTTATCTGATTTTCGCCGCAGGCAATGATTCAAACACTGTTTCTTTACTTCATATGAATGGAACGGACGGCTCAACCACTTTTACCGATAATGCCGCAGGCGGAACGCATACTTGGACTGCTCAAGGCAACGCTCAAATAGACACAGCTCAAAGCAAATTTGGAGGGGCTTCGGGATTGTTTGACGGAACAGGGGATTATGTGGATACCCCCGACAGCGATAATTGGAATTTCGGGAGCGGAGATTTTACGATTGATGGGTGGGTGAGATTAAATAGTTTAGCAGCAGTTAATTCTATAGTTAGCCAATATGTTAGTGGTGGTAATGATTGGGTTTTATACACCCAAGGTGATGGTTCGGTTCGATTCTACGCTGGGGGGGCCAGTATTGTTGATATGACATCAGTTTCATCCGAAGTAACAACAAATACTTGGTATCATCTGGCAGTAACAAGGAGCGGAAATAATTGGAAATTGTTTAAAAATGGCACTCAGATAGCAAGTTCTGGAGCGACAGGAGCAATGCCAGATTATGCTTCCTTACTTTATATAGGTGCTTATAACCCTCCTGCTTATTTCTTTGACGGCTCCATCGACGAACTCCGCATATCAAAGGGTATCGCCCGCTGGACTGCCAATTTTACTCCGCCGACTTGCGAATATAACGGCGAGTGCGGCTTTTCTAGGCCGCCCGACGATATGATTGTTTTTGAGTAATATGATATTTATTTTCACTTGGGAGTCGGACTCCCAAGTGATATAATAAACTTAATGAGAAAAACACCTTTTGTTAAAGGAGAATATTATCACATCTATAATAGAGGAGTGGAGAAGCGAAACATTTTTTCCGATCAACACGATTTAAATCGATTTTTTCAGAGTATGAAAGAATTTAACGTTGTTGAACCTATAGGCAGCATTTACGAGCATTCTTTTATTCAACTTGGGAGTCGGACTTCCAAGTCAGATAAATTAGTTAATTTAATCTGTTATTGTTTGAATCCTAATCATTACCATTTTATTTTAGAACCGGTTATTGACAAAGGAATAGAAAAATTTATGCAGCGATTGGGAGGAGGTTATACAAATTATTTTAATAATAAACATAAAAGAAACGGAGTATTATTTCAAGGAAAATTTAAAGCCAGACATGTAAATTCAGATTTATTAAATATCAGTGTTTATGTAAATTTAAATAATTATGTTCATCAACTTGGGAGTCGGAGTCCCAAATTATATAAATCTAGTTGGGATGAATATAAAGGTAAAAACAGAGAGAATTTTTGTTATAAAGATATTATTTTAGAGCAATTTGAAAATTCTAATGAATATGCGAGTTTTGCGAAAGATGCTCTTGAAGGTATTTTGGAAAGAAAGAAAGAAAAAGAAGAAGTAAAAAGTTTGCTGATAGAATAGAATAAATCTTAACTTGGGAGTCGGAGTCCCAAGTGAAATTTTATGATTATAATATTGCATAATATCCGCAGCGCGCATAATGTCGGATCTGTTTTTAGAACGGCTGATGCGGCTGGCGTCGGGAAAATTTATCTTTCTGGAATTACTCCCGGGCCGCGCGACAAATACGGACGCGCGAATCAAAAATTGATTAAAGTTTCGCTGGGGGCGGAAAAACACGTCAGCTTTGAACATGTCAAATCAATCAGCGGTTTGATCAACCGTTTGAAAAATAAAGGATTTAAAATTCTGGCTCTTGAACAACATAAAAAATCAAAGCCGCTTTTTGATTTTAAACCAAAAAATAAAGAAAAATACGCTTTAATCGCCGGAGCCGAAACAAAAGGTCTGCCGGATTCCATATTGAAACGCGCCGATAAAGTTCTTGAAATTCCAATGGCCGGATGCAAAGAATCGCTCAATGTCGCCGTTGCTCTGGGTATAGCGATTTTTCACTCTACTCGCGTCTGATTTCAAAAATTGCTATCATTTATATATGTCAGCAGAAAAAGCAATAATTGAATTTTACAAGCAGTTTGAATACGAGCCGGTTATTGAAAACGCGGAGAATCTGCAATCAAAAGAAAAATGGATCATTTGCGGCATGGGCGGCTCTCATCTAGCAGCCGATCTGTTAAAAATTTTTCAACCTCGTTTAGAAATTATAATTCATTTCGACTACGGCTTGCCGGAAATGAGCGCCGAAGATCTCAATCAATATCTCATTATCGCCAGTTCTTATTCCGGCAACACCGAAGAAACTCTGGATTCATTTGGCGAGGCTTTGAAGAAAAAATTAAGTTTGGCTGCAATTTCGGTCGGCGGAAAACTTTTGGAATCAGCTAAAAAAAACAGCATTCCTTTCGTTCAATTGCCTGATACCGGAATCCAACCGCGCTTTGCTCTGGGCTTTAGTTTGAGGGCAATCTTAAAATTAATGGGCGACAAAAAAAATCTGGCAGAAACCCAAAAATTGGCGCGGCTTCTTGATAATCAGTTCTGTCAAAAAGCCGGACAAGAATTGGCACAAAAAATTAAAGGCTGTGTGCCGGTCATTTATGCCTCCAGAAAAAACAAAGCGATTGCTTATAATTGGAAAATAAAATTTAACGAAACCGCCAAAATTCCGGCGTTTTACAATATTTTCCCGGAACTTAACCATAATGAGATGACCGGTTTTGACGCCAAAGAAACGACCAAATCTTTATCCGATAAATTTTATTTTATTTTTCTTCTGGATTCCGGCGATCATCCCCGGATTTTAAAAAGAATGGATTTAACAAGCGAGCTTTTAAAGAAACGCGGTTACAAAGTTGAAATTTTGGAGCTTGCGGGCCAAAATTCATGGCATAAAATTTTCTCAAATCTTTTAATTGCCGATTGGACAACATATTATACCGCCTTAAATTACGGCACGGAGCCGGAATTCGTGCCAATGGTTGAAGAATTTAAAAAATTAATGCAATAAAGAAGCAGTCGCCCGGAAAACGGGTTATCCACACCCCCTTTTTATTTTTTTGAGGCTATTTGTTATAATAATCATAGGTCGTCCCTGTTTTTGATTATTGGATTTTAATAATTTAGATTAATTTATGTGGCAAGATTGGGTTAATGGAATTGTTGGCGTTTGGATTATTTTAATGCCTTTTTTGGGTTTTGACCCGGGACTGCACCAGACGCTTATGATTATTTCCGGTATTGTTGTTGCCGTGCTTGGTTTTTGGTCGGCAATGGGAAAGAGCAAATCCGGAATGTCAATGTAAATGTAAGTGCTGTTTATAAAGAACGTTTAAACCGGGCGCTCGAGAGTGAGCGTCCGGTTTTGTGTTAGAATAAAATTATTAAACAACAAGTTTGTTGATTTATGATTTATAATTACTGCCGATGAAACCGGATAAATATATTTTGACGACAGCCGGAGCGGTCGCGGGCATAGCCGCTTTGTTTCTGGTTTTCGGAGGCAAACCGGTTTCTTATGTTGCATCGCTTGAGGCAGGATTAAAAGCCAAAAAAATAACGGAAGAAGTTATTGCGCATATTCCAACCCCCGAAGCGGTCAAAGCGATTTACATGACCGGTTGGGTTGCCGGAACAAAGGACTGGCGCGAAGATTTGGTTAGGCTGATTGAGTCAACCGAACTTAATTCAATAGTCATTGATGTCAAGGATTACAGCGGCCGCCTGTCTTTTGAAACCGGCAATCCATATATTCAGGCTATCGGCGCGAGTGAAACCAGAATCAAAGACATAAAAGAATTCATTAGGCAGCTGCATCAGAAAAACATTTACACTATTGCCCGGATCAGTGTTTTCCAGGACCCGTATTTTGTTTTGAAGCATCCCGAACTTGCGGTAAAAAAGAAAGACGGCGGAATCTGGAAAGACAAAAAGGGTCTCGCCTGGATTGATCCGGCGGCCAAAGAATTTTGGAATTACATCGTTCTTGTCGCCAAAGAAGCCGAGCGCGCCGGATTCGACGAACTTAATTTTGATTATGTCCGTTTTCCGTCCGATGGCGAT
Source organism: Patescibacteria group bacterium (assembly GCA_038064075.1). Lineage (GTDB taxonomy): Bacteria > Patescibacteriota > Minisyncoccia > HO2-45-28 > HO2-45-28 > JBBTTU01. The sequence continues at coordinate 39,546 of JBBTTU010000006.1, read as the reverse complement.
ATGAAAAACATCAAATACGATTATTGGAACAGTAAAACTCCTCCGGCCGAAGTTCTGCGCAATTTTTTTGCTTATTTAAAAAGGGAATTGGGGAGTCTTAATCGGCCGCTCTCGGTTGATCTTTTTGGAATGGTCACCACCAATGCCGATGATTTGAATATCGGGCAGATTTTGGAATACGCCGAACCTTATTTTGATTATATCGCGCCGATGGTTTATCCCTCGCATTATCCTCCCGGATTTCAAAACTTTAAAAATCCGGCCGCTCACCCTTATGAAATAGTTCGTTATTCAATGAGCCGGGCGCGGGAGCGGCTGCTCGCCGCAAGTTCAACTCCGGCCAAACTCCGGCCATGGATTCAGGATTTTGACTTAGGCGCCGATTACGACGCAAAAATGGTTGGGGCCCAGATGCAGGCAGTCTATGATGCGGGACTATCAAGCTGGATGGCTTGGGATGCTTCCAATAAATACACCCGAGACGCTTACAAATAATTTATATTAATACCTGTTAACATCCAAATATGTTAATAAATGGATGCGCGCAGAAGTTTGCGAGATTTTAAAAATTTGATAAAATAAAGAGACTACGGACAAAGAAACTTAAAAAAGGTGTGGGGATTTATTAAAAACCATTGGCCAGATTGCCGCCGGAATCGCAGTGATTGCGGTTCTCACTATGATCGCCGACGCTTTTACCGAACCGACCCAGGCGCCGCCGGCCGGAAACGTCAATCTGCCGCTCAACACTTCCGCCACCACCCAGACCAAAACCGGCAACCTGACTTTTCTCTTAATGTATGATTCCGATGACGGCGGATACTATGTTGATCCGGCGGCAAATTCCATTTTTAACAGAATTTATGTTCCTTGCCTTAACAATGTTTCAACCATCAATGGCGGCTCTCCGATAACTTCTTCAAATATCGGCTCTCAAAGCGTAAGTTATGCCGGCAGCGCCGGCAGCGCAAGTTATGCCAGCAGTTACGATGTGACGAGCCGCGTTACTACCAGCTCATTAAATTTTGACGGAAGAATCCATAACGGAGAAATTATGCCGGCTCGGTATAGTTCTGTTTATAACGGGTGTTCTCCGCGAGGCGCTATTACTGTGACACGATGTACGTCCGGCAATTGCAGCGGGCGCGATATTTTATGTTATTGCGCTAATGTTTCGTGGGGTCCGGATCAGTATTGGTCCTGTATCGGCTGGTAATATTTTGACTTTTTTATTATTTGCTTCTATCCTGAAAAGATAGTTATTATTGGTTAATAATTTTAAATTTATGAGCAGCGAACAAAATTTAGAAAGTAAAGAATTAAAATCGTTTTATTTTGTACCCGGCTCAATTCTCGCGGCTGGAATTATCATTGCGATTGCGGTTATTTACAGCGGCGGCGGGAAAATCAAAGGCGTGCCAACTAAAGGAGCAGAAGAAGGCGAGGTTGCGGCAGTCGCGGCTTCGGGCGAGGCTGCCGCTTTGCTTGAAGCCAACGATAACAGCCGCGTTTCAGGCAGTCCTTCCGCTCCCGTAACTTTCGTGGAATTCGGCGATTTTCAATGCCCGTTTTGCGCCAAATTTTATCAAACTGTTGAAAAACAAATTATTGAAAAATACGTTAAAACCGGCAAAGTCAAATTTATTTGGCGCGACTTCGCTTTTTTAGGCCAGGAATCGTTTGACGCCGCCGGGGCCGCGCGTTGTGCCGGAGAGCAGGGAAAATTCTGGCAATATCACGATTATCTTTTTGAAAATCAGAAAGGAGAAAATCAGGGGGCTTTTTCGGCCGCCAATTTAAAACAATTTGCCGGCAAGCTGGGACTGGACGTCCAAGCTTTCAATTCCTGTCTTGATTCCGGAAAATATCTCGGCGATGTTCAAAAAGAAAGCGAACTCGGCCGCGATTTGGGCGTTAGCGGCACGCCAAGCTCATTCATTAACGGCCAGCAGATAACCGGCGCCGTTCCGTTCTCCCAATTTGAAACTGCCATAATTAACGCTTTGAAATAGAAAATTTTATTGTTTTATGATTTACGATGTCATTGTAATCGGCGGCGGGCCGGCCGGAACCGCGGCCGCGGTTTATGCCGCGCGAAAAAGATTAAAAACAATTTTGATCACTGATTCGTTCGGCGGCCAATCAATTGTTTCCGATGACATCCAGAATTGGATAGGCGAGACCCGCATTTCGGGATACGATTTGGCTAAAAAATTTGAAAATCACATCCGCGCCTATTCCGATATGGTGGATGTAAAAATACCGGAGAAGGTTTTGAAAGTCAGAAAAATCGGAGATACTTTTGAGGTTGACACCGATAAAAAAAATACTTACGGCGCCAGAACCGTGATCGCGGCCGCCGGAGCCGGCCGCCGGCGATTGAATGTTCCCGGCGAGAAAGAATTTGAAGGCCGGGGAGTGGCTTATTGTTCAACCTGCGACGCTCCTCTTTTTTCAGGAAAAAAAGTCGCGGTTGTGGGCGGAGGAAACGCAGGCCTTGAAGCGGTAGAGGATCTTTTTCCGTACGCCTCGGAAATTTATCTTTTGGAATACGGCGAAACTTTAAAAGGCGATCCTGTAACGCAGACAAAAATCAAAAAAAATGCCAAACTCAAAGAGATTATTTTAAATGCTGAGACGCTTGCAATTAAGGGAGATAAAATGGTAACCGGACTAAAATACAAAAACCTTAAATCAGGCGATATTAAAGAATTAGAATTGGACGGCGTGTTCGTTGAGATTGGGTCGGCGCCAAACTCGGATATGCTCAAAGATTTGGTGGAACTTGATGGGTTTCGGCAGGTTGTAATTGATTCCAAACACGCTTCAACGAGCCAGCCCGGAATTTTTGCCGCCGGCGACATAACCGATGATCCTTATAAGCAAAATAATATTTCAGCCGGCGACGCGGTCAAAGCCGCGCTGGCGGCTCATCATTATTTGTTGAAAAAATTTCAGGATTAAAATAAAATAAAACTATGCGAATAGCTATCAATGGATTTGGACGGATCGGCCGGATATTTTTCAGGCAGGCTTTCGGCGCGCCGGATATTGAAATTGCGGCCGTTAACGATTTGGGCGGCTTGGAAAATACCGCTTATCTTTTAAAATACGATTCGGTTTACGGCCGCTATGAAAAAGAGGTTGAAACTAAAGAAGGGGTTTTGGTTGTGGACGGCCGGAAAATAAAATTTTTCAGCGAAAAAGATCCAAGCCGGCTTCCTTGGAAAGAATTAAAAATAGATGTGGTTGTGGAATCAACCGGCGTTTTTGATTCTTATGAGAAGGCCGAAGCGCACCTGAAAGCCGGAGCTAAAAGAGCGGTTATTACCGCGCCTGCTAAAGACGATAATATTTCAGCGACTTTTACGCCGGGCGTCGGCGTTGAGTTTGCCGCTAAATCAAAAATTACATCCAACGCTTCCTGCACCACCAATGCCGCCACTCCGGTCATGGCCATAATGATGAAAAATCCGGGAATTAAAAAAGCCGTTTTAAACACGGTTCACGGCTATACCGCGAGCCAAAGTCTGGTTGACGGTCCGGCCAAAAAAGATTTCCGGCGCGGCCGGGCCGCGGCCGTCAATATCTCGCCGTCAAGCACCGGAGCGGCCGAAGCGACAGTCAAAGCATTGCCGTCCATGAGCGGCAAATTTGACGGCATTGCCATGCGCGTGCCGACCGTTTCCGGCTCGCTCGCTGACCTTACGTTTCTGGCGGCTAAAAAAACTTCAGCCGAAGAAATAAACGAGATTTTCCGCAAAGCCGCGGCCTCTCCGGAATGGCGGGGAATTTTGAAAATAACCGAAGACCCGATCGTTTCAACCGACATTTTGGGCGAGCCTTACGGTTCAATAGTGGATCTGGCTTTTACGCGCGTGGTTGACGGCGACCTTGTAAAAATTCTTTCGTGGTACGATAATGAATGGGGATACGGGGCGATGCTTTTGAAACATATTGAAATTTTAAAGGAGTTAATCTAAAATGCTGATTTATTTAGGTTCGGATCACGCCGGTTTTGAACTCAAAGAAAAAATTAAAAAATACCTCAAAGAGCTCGGTTATGCAGCAGAAGATAAAGGCGCTTTTAAATTTGATCCCGATGACGATTATCCCGATTTTATCCGTCCGGTTGCCGAGGCGGTGGCGGCCAGTTCCGAGAGCCGAGGCCTGATTTTCGGCGGATCGGGACAAGGCGAAGCCATTGTGGCCAATCGCGTCAAAGGAATCAGGGCGGCTGTGTTTTACGGCGTTTACGGCGGCAAATGGGTCGGTTTTGGCGACAAAATCGTCAGGCTTTCGCGCGATCATAATGATGCCAATATTCTTTCAATCGGGGCAAGATTTGTTGACGAAAATACGGCTAAAAACGCGGTCAGACTGTGGCTGAAAACTCCGTTTTCAGGCGAAGCGCGCCACCGGCGCCGGATTGACAAAATTGATCCTAAAAATTGATCTTATTTCAAATCCCCGCTCTTGTGTCAAGCGCGGGGATTTATTTTTTTCCGTCCTTTTTTTTGGGCTTTTGGTTGGGAATTTTTAAATAGATTGTTTGGCCGCTACATTGATACTTGTAATATTTAATTCCGTACAATTCGCAAGAAACAAAATTTGATTCATTTAAGTTATTGACCGTTTCCTCGCAGAAAGGACACCATTTTTCGTAACAATAAATTCCGTACAATTTGCAAGAAATAAAATTTGATTTATCGTTCGGTTTATACATTTTTATCACCGCCTTTGTTGTAAAAAATGATTACCAGAACGATTCCCAGCAAAATAAAAAAAAGATTCATTTCCGCCACCTCCTTTTAACGAACATTCTTTAACTTTAATAATACGCTTATTAGTGCGGGAGTCAAATTTAGAAATTCCCCTTTCTTTTTCAAAAGACGATAAAACGGGTATAATTTAAGAGATGACTGAAGTTGAACTTATTCCGGGGATTAACGCCGATTCGTTTGAAGAAATAGCCGAAAAAATCAGGTTAATTGAAGGATTGGCTGATAAATTCGGCATTAAATATATTCATCTTGACGCGGCTGACGGCACGTTCACCAAAAACACGATTTGGCACAATCCCGGCGACCTGGTCGGCTTTAAATCCAATTTAAAAATTGAAGTCCATTTGATGATAAGCGACATTGACCGCCGGATTGAGAATTGGCTTTTCAAACCGATAGAAAGAATCATTTTTCACATGGAAGCCGCTCGCGACCCGAAATTAACAATTCAGAAATGCAAAGACGCCGGAATTGAAGTTGGCCTTGCCGTTAAGCCCAAAACTTCGCTTACTGAAATCAAGCCTTATTGGGAAAATGTGGATTTAATTCAAATTCTGGGAGTTTTGCCGGGAAAAGCCGGGCAATCAATGTCGCCGGAAATTATGGATAAAATAAAAACTTTGCGCCGAATTTGCCCGTCCTGTATAATAGAAGTTGACGGCGGCGTAAACGCCGAAAACGCAAAAGAATTGGCGTCCGCCGGCGCAAATATTTTATCAGCCACATCGGCAATATTTGCCGGCGACGACATTAAAAAAGCAATTGAGAATTTAAAATCTAAAATTTCCTAAATTGAACATATCTCATCTTCACGACGAAAAAATAAAAGAATTGGAAGAAAAGGCGAATCAGATTCGCCGGTCTATTATTGAAATGTTGGTTGAAGCCGGCTCCGGCCATTCGGCCGGGCCGCTCGGCATGGCCGATATATTTACGGCCCTTTATTTTCACATTTTAAAGCACAATCCAAAAAAACCGGACTGGCCGGAAAGAGACCGGCTGGTTTTGTCAAACGGCCACATTTGTCCGGTTCTTTACGCTGCCATGGCCCACAGCGGCTATTTTCCGGTAAAAGAATTAAAAACTCTGCGCAAATTGGGAACGCGTCTTCAGGGCCATCCTCATCGCGCTTCTTTGCCAGGCCTTGAAACCACATCCGGCCCTTTGGGTTCAGGTCTTTCGCAGGCAGTCGGCATGGCCATTGCCGCCAAAATGGACGGCCTTAAAAATTATATTTTTTGTTTGATGTCCGATGCCGAACAGCAATGCGGCCAGACTTGGGAGGCGGCGATGCTGGCCGGCCGCGAAAAACTCTGGAATCTAATCGCGATTATTGACCGCAATAATATTCAGATTGACGGCTTTACCGAAGATATCCTGCCGCTTGAGCCGCTTCGCCAAAAATATGAGGCTTTCAATTGGCGAGTCATTGACATCAACGGCCATGATTTTTCGGAAATAAATTCGGCGGCCCAAGAAGCGAAATCGGTTTATGAAAAACCGACGCTGATCATCGCCCACACCATTCCCGGCAAGGGCGTTGAATATATGGAGCGTGATTTTCGCTGGCACGGCATTCCGCCCGGCAAAGGCCCTGAAGATAAATTCGCGAAAAACAAACAAGGCCCCGAAGCCCTTAAAGAATTAAGGACGCTAGGCGGCAAAATTAAATCCGAACACGAATAATATGAATAAATATCCCTTAATCCGTAAAATTTATCTTTATCTTTTTGCTTTAATCGGTTTGGTTTTAATTACGATTGGCTGCGTGCGATTGGTCGGTTTGGGTTTAAAAACTTATATTTTTACCAAAGCCGATATTTATATTGAATATCCGATGGCAAGGCCGGTGAAAGTCGCGCCGGTTGACGGAAATATCAAAGAAGAATTGCGCCAGCCGACCAAAGAAGAAATAGAAGAGTATCAAAACAGGCAGCAAGCCAGCAACAGACAGAGAGAAGCCGCTGAATCATTGGCGTTTATTATTGTTGGTTTGCCGCTCTATCTTTACCATTGGAGCGTAATTAAAAAAGACAAAAAAGAAGAATGATTGATAAAAACGCAAAATTAAACAAAAAAGTTTTTGAAGCAGATATTGAACAAAAGCCGACCCGCGACGGCTATGGCAAAGGATTGGTTGAAGCAGGCAAAAAAAATCCGAATATTGTCGTGCTTTGCGCCGATCTTACCGAGTCCACCCGTTCGGAAGCGTTTAAAAAAGAGTTTCCCGGCCGTTTCGTTGAGGTTGGCGTGGCCGAACAAAACATGGCTTCGGTCGCTTCGGGAATGGCGGCAATGGGCAAAGTTCCTTTTATTTCTTCTTATGCCGTATTTAGTCCGGGTCGAAATTTGGAACAAATCAGAACAACTATCGCTTACAACAATCGCCATGTCATCATTGCCGGCGCCCATACCGGAGTTTCGGTCGGGCCGGACGGCGCAACCCATCAGGCCATTGAAGATATCGCAATTATGCGCGTTATGCCCGAAATGGACGTGATCGTGCCTTGCGACGCCATTGAATCTCAAAAAGCGACAGCGGCCGCGGCGCGCCTCAAAGGGCCGGTTTATCTTCGTTTTGCCCGTGAAAAAACGCCGGTTTTTACGACTGACGAAACGCCGTTTAAAATTGGAAGAGCTGAAATTTTCTGGGATTCCGGCAAGAAACCGGATGTGGCGATAATCGCCTGCGGGCCGCTTTTGCATAACGCCATTTTGGCTGCGGCCGAACTTGAAAAAGAAGGGATAAAAGCGCGCGTTTTAAACAACCATACCGTAAAGCCGATGGATGAAAAAACAATCATTCAGGCCGCCCGAGACGCCGGAGCTTTGGTAACGGTGGAAGAACATCAAATAAACGGCGGAATGGGATCGGCCGTTGCCGAAATCATAACCCGTAATTTTTCTGTTCCGATTGAATTTATCGGCGTTGCCAACCGCTTCGGCGAATCCGGCGAGCCAAACGAACTTTTAGAACATTTTGGAATGGGAGTAAAACATATTAAAAAAGCGGCCGAGAAAGCGATAAAAAGAAAATAATTCTTGTTGCAAAATTCATTAGATTTTTTTAGGTTTATAGTCTGCCGGAGCTTTAGTCAGATATTCTTCAAGCTGTTTGCGCCCAAGCAGTCCTTTTTGGGCGCCTATTTGCTGGACTACCGACATGGCGTTTACCGGCCCCCACATAAGAGCGGTCGGAACATCAAAACCCAAAGCCATGGCCGCGGTAAAAGTTGAAGAAAACGAGTCGCCGGCGCCGGTTCGCTCATAAGGAGGTTTCGGATCGGGATACATTGGCATATACCAGGCTTCCCGGCCGTCGTCGGCGCAAGCTCCGTTCGGGCCGTCGGTAATGACGGCAATTTTCGGCCCAAGTTCGCGAATGCCCGAAAGAAGTTTTTTAATATCGCGCTCGCTTGTCTTTAAAATCCGTTTAGCTTCGCCGACATTACAGAAAAAGAGTTCCGATACGGCATAAATGTCGGAAAGTTGTTTTGACCCGAGCTTTATCTGGAATGTGCCCGGCTGAAAAGCAAGTTTGGTTTCAGGATGATTTTTAAGCCAGTTCGCTATTTCATGATGGTAAGGGATTGAATTTTCGGCAAGCGATGAAAGATAAATCCATTTTGGGGGCGTCAGATCCGGGAATTTATAATTATATTCCTGATGTTTTATCAAGATTGTCCGTTCATCTTCATACCAAAGGACATAGTGATAGTTGGTTTCCGATTTTTTATGAATTTGAATGTAATCGATCCAAACGCCTTCTTTTTTCAGAGCTTTAAGGCATTCTTTTCCGTTTGCATCGCCGCCCATATTGGTCATTAAACCCGAAGCCAGACCCAGCCTTGCGGCTGAAACAGAGGCATTGGGACTGTTGCCGACTGCCGGCACGATTTTAACGAATTCATAAGGCACTTTTTCTCCGAAGCTGAAACAGAGCTTGCAGTGTTCACGGTTCAGGTCGCAATTGACCGAAGCGTCTTTTATCCGGATAAAAGCGTCAATCGTAATGTCGCCGATGGCGACAAAATCAAGTTGTTTTGCCATATATTTTCCAGTATACCATCCGTAGGCGATATGTTAAAATAAAATCAATGACTCTTGGTGAATATTTAACCACAGCCGCAGATAGTGGCGCCGCCATCGGCCACTTTAACATTTCTAACTTGGTTCAGCTGAAGGGGATTTTGCTGGCGGTTAAAAAAGCGGGCGTGCCGGTAATGATCGGAACGTCGGAAGGCGAAGCTGAATTTATCGGTTTGGCAACCGCAAGGCGCTTGATTGACGCCGCAAAAGAAGAAACCGGCTTGCCGATATTTTTAAACGCCGATCATTTCCGCAGTTTTGAAAAAGTCAAAGCGGCGATTGACGCCGGATATGATTCGGTTCTGATTGATTGTTCAAAAATGCCTTATCAGGAAAATCTGGAAATTACAAAACGGGTGGTCAAATACGCGAGATCCGTATCTGCCAGCCGGCGGACTGAAATAAGCGTTGAAGGCGAATTGGGATATCTGGTAACCGAATCTTCTAAAATTTACAAAGAAACGATTGAAATTCCACCCGAATCTCTTACCAAACCCGAAGAAGCTTTGAAATTCGTAAGTGAAACCGGAATTGACCGCATTGCGCCGGCAGTCGGCAATCTGCATGGAATTTCCGCAAACGAGCCGAAACTTGACTTTGAATTGATTAAAAAACTTCGCGCGGTTTTGCCGGCTGATTGCGCTATGGTTTTGCACGGCGGTTCGGGCATTCCCGACGGCCAGGTTCGCGAAGCGATTAAACTCGGCTTTAATAATATTCACATATCAACCGAAATACGGGTGGCTTATGTTGACGCTTTGCGAAAAATGTTCGCAGCCGCGCCGGAAGAAACCACTCCTTATAAATTATATAAGCCGGTGATTGAAGCGGTTGCCGCAAAAGTTTCAGAAAAGCTGGCGCTTTTCGGCAATATAAACAAAATTTGAGCGTTATTGCTCAATCTTTAAACAAACCTGGAAAGTTCGTTAAATAATAAAAGCAGTCCTCCGTTGAAAAATGAAGAACTGCTTTTTGGTTGTTTTCTTCAAAAATAATTGTCGTCTGTTAAAATAGCCACAAGATCTTCTGCCTCAGCAATTTTTAATGTTATCATGTTTCGTGGAAAAATATTACGCGCCCATCCGGTGTTAAATTTGAGCTATCTGTAGAATTTCGCCTGCATTTCTAGAATTTGAATGGGTGTTTTATCCCATTCAGCGGCAAGTCCGAACACAACTTGCTGAATCCAGGCTACGTTAAAAGCCTGACTTAAATCTGCATCGCGGATAATAAGACTGGGAAGATCCAAATTTTCATTTGAAACAGTATATGGATATTCCGTTGATCTTATTATTGCCGAAATATCCTCAAATTCACTTTGATCTTCTGAAGAAATGTATTTCTTCAAGCCGGCAATAGCTCTTTCAATATTTACAGAATCAGGTCCGGCTTTACCAGTGTGATCAAAGTCATGGAATAAAGCGGCGATGAGCAAATTTCGCATTTTTCTTCTGGATAAGGTTTCTATTCCGTAGAATTCGCAGGCCTCGTAACAGAGCCACAATACATGACAAATATGCCTGAAATTGTGATAGGGATTGGATAAATTCTGCGCATGATGGAAAATATTCCTAAAATAAAATTTTAGATCCCCTTCATAAAAATTGTTGTCATTTTTAACAATCATAGGAATACTTCCGCTGATTCCGAATTCAGGACTCATTTTTATTTCCTCCTTTTTTAAAAAACTGATTTTATTTCATTTGAGCGTTATTGCTCAAAATTCTTTTATAAGTATAGCACAGCTTATTAAAATGTCAAGAATGTGCGGCGGCTTATATCATTTATAATATCTTTATGCCTAAAATATTCATAACCCGCGCCATTCCAGAATCCGGAGTTAATAAACTGAAAGAAAAAGGATACGAAGTTGTTGTAAGCCCGCAAGACGAGGTTTTAACCAAAGATAATCTTATTTCAGCGCTAAAGGTTGATAGATACGATGCGGTTTTATGCCTTTTGACCGATAAAATTGACGGCGATGTTTTTGAAGCGGCCGGTCCGCAAGTAAAAATTTTCGCCAATTATGCGGTCGGTTTTGACAATATTGTTTTGGCCGCGGCCAAAAAGCGGGGGATTATGGTTACCAATACTCCGGGAGTGCTGACCAACGCCGTGGCCGAACACACTTTTGCTTTGATGCTTGCGATTACCCGGCGCATAGCTCAAGCCGATAAATTCATGAGGGCCGGCAAGTACGGCGGCTGGGCTCCGATGCTTTTTTTAGGCAATGATTTGTCCGGGAAAACCATCGGTATTGTCGGCTTGGGCAGAATCGGCTCGCGGGTGGCGCATCACGCGAGCAAAGGTTTTGACGCTAAAATAATTTATAATGATGTTAAACGGGATGAAAATTTTGAAAAAGAATTTGACGCAGAGTACAAGGGAAAATTAGATGATTTATTAAAAGAAGCTGATTATGTTTCTTTGCATGTGCCGCTTTTGCCGGCCACGCGGCATTTGATTGACGCCCGACGGCTGAAAATAATGAAGCCGACCGTTTATTTGATCAATACTTCCAGAGGGCCGATTATTGACGAGAATGCGCTGGTGGAAGCGCTGAAAAACAAAACTATCCGCGGCGCGGCGCTTGATGTTTTTGAAAATGAACCTTTTCTCGCGCCGGGACTGGCCGAACTGGATAATGTTATTTTGACCCCGCATATCGCCTCAGCCACCGAAGAGACCCGTTCGGCAATGGCCGAACTTGCCGCCGACAATATCATCGCCGCCCTTGAAGGCCGCGAGCCCCCGAATCTCGTCAGATGATATTTGACGGTTTTAGCTCCGCTAGACTTGCAAAAACAGCGTAAATAAGTTATTGTTTCTTTTATGGTTTTGACTATTAAAACAAAACAAAGAGAATTTTCAGGGAAGAAAGCAAAAAAACTTCGCTTGGCCGGAGTTCTTCCGGCTGTGCTTTACGGAGCCGGTCAAAAATCGCAAAACATAGAATTGGATTTGAAAGAATTCCAAAAAATCTGGAAAGAAGCCGGTGAGTCAAGTTTGATTGAACTTGATGCCGGCGGCTCAAAGAGGACCGTTCTCATAAAAGAAATTCAAACCGACCCGGTCAAGGATACTCCGGTCCATGTTGATTTTTACGCGGTCAAAATGGATAAATCGATCAAGGCCGCAATTCCAATTGATTTTATCGGTGAATCTCCGGCAGTTAAAAATCTGGGCGGATCCATGATTAAAGTCATGCATGAAATTGAAATTGAAGCTTTGCCGGCCGATTTGCCGTCCAAACTGAAAATTGATGTTTCAAAACTGGCCGCGATCGGAGACCGTTTTTTGGTGTCTGATTTCAAACTTCCCGCGAGTGTAAAAATTTTGGCCAATACTTTAGACATCGTTGTTTTGATTGAAGAGCCGAAAAAAGAGGAGGAACCGGCCGCTGAAGCAAAACCGAGCATTGAAAACATAGAAGTTGTCGGCAAAAAAGGCAAAGAAGCCCCGGCTGCCGGCGAAGAAGAGACCGGAAAAGAAAAAATTGAAAAGAAGGCCGGCTCTGAAGAAAAAAAACCATAAGTGCTATAATAGAAGAATGATCTACGCAAAAAGAGTTTTTACGCTCTTTTTATTGGTTGCAAACATTTTTTTTATCTTTAACGCCGTTTCAGCTCAGATTGTTGACCCATCGCTAGTGGAACAAAAAAGAGAAGCGCTGCAGCAGGATCTGGCTAAATTGGAAGAACAAATAAACGGCTTTCGTTCGTTAATTTCCGGGAAACAGAGCGAAGCGGCGTCATTTGAGCGCGATATTGCAATACTGGACGCTCAAATCAGCAAAGCCCGTCTTGAAATTAAAGCCAGAGATATCGCGATTGGCCAGCTTTCCGAAGCAATCAGGGATAATAACGGCATTGTTGATCAGCTTTTAGTCAAAATTAACCGCGAAAAAGCGTCGTTGGCCGAACTTTTGCGCAGATTTAACGAAATAGACCAGATTTCTTTAATGGAGGCCATTTTAAGCTCTGAAAATCTTTCTGGTTTTTTTGTTGAATTTGACAATTTAAACGCTTTGCAGCAGGCAGTGCACGATTCGTTTGCCAAACTGCGTCAAACCAAACAAATCACCGAAGAAAAAATTGACGATTTGGAAGAGAAAAAAGCCGAAGAAATTCAGCTCAAAGCTTTACAAGTTCTGGAAAAAAAGAGAATAGAAGAAAGGGAAACTGAAAAAAAGAATCTGCTTAAAATCACCAAAGGCATAGAAGCCGGATATCAAAAGATGCTCGTGGCCCGCGCCAAAGACGCGGCGACCATCAGAAGCCAGCTTTTTTTGCTGCAAGGTTCGCCGGACATACCTTTTGAAAAAGCGGTTCAATACGCCAACATCGCTTTTCAGGCCACCGGAATCAGGCCGGCTTTTTTGCTGGGAATAATTGCCGAAGAATCAAATCTCGGAGCCAATGTCGGAACCGGCAACTGGCGCCAGGATCTTTCTCATCCGCGATGCGCTTCGCAAAGAACCGCTTTTCAGCAAATAACTTCCGAGCTCGGGCTTAATCCCGATTTGATGCCGGTTTCAAAACGGACCTGGTACGGATATTGCGGAGGAGCCATGGGCCCGGCCCAATTTATGCCGACAACATGGTGGAATCCGGCAAACAGCTCCGGTTACAAAAATGCGGTTGCAAAATTAACATGTCAGGGCAGGTCCGATTCTTGCCCCAATCCCTGGAATCCGCTTGACGCTTTTGTCGCCGCGGCTCTTCTTTTGAAAGATAACGGCGCGGCCGGAGGAACATATCAAGCCGAACGCAGGGCGGCTTTGAAATATCTTGCCGGATCAAACTGGTCAAAATCCGCTTACGCTTTTTACGGCGATGATGTGATGGCGCTAGCCGCCAAATATCAGGAACAAATGAACATTATTCTCGCCCGGCGTTAGAGCGCATTTATCCGCAGTTTCAAATAAACTAAGAAATTTTTTTACGCGATATGGTCAGAATTTCGCTGGTTTTAAGAACCGTCGCGGCTTTGATTTGTTCTCTGACATCAGCCGGCAAAGCGGGAAGGATGTCTGATATCTTTTTTTCATCGGCTTTAAGGATTCCAGACCAATGGCCAAGAGGTTCAAGAACGGATTTTACTTTTTCCAAATCATATTTAGCCGCGATTTTAGTCGTTTTGGAAACATAACCTTCATCGCAAAAAAGGCGAGCCATGTTTTTCTGGCGCATATAATCAAAAAAGACGGTTTGAAGTTCTTTGGAACGAACTGTGTTTTCCTGAATCTTTTCTTTAAGCCCGAAATATTCCTTTATTGCTTCCTGAATTTTTGCTTCGTCAGGTTCGGCTTCGGTTTTTTTATAAAGATGTTTCCAGACCGGGCAGATCGGCTTGTAACCGCACCAGTCGCATAGCGCCGAGGGCAGGGGAGGAAAATCGCCCGTAGATTCTTTTTCCTGAATTTCACGGATAGTTTCCAGCACGTTTGTCTTTGTTTTTTCCAGATCATCCGCGGATCTTTGAGTACTTATTTTTTCGCCGTGCTTTAAAAAATGAAATGTCAAACGGATTTTTTTCCGGGCAGCTTCCGGCCAAGAGTTTACCAGGCCCAGATGATAGATTGAAAGCTGGAGATTATGATTAACTTTTTCCTGAGTGGGCAATCTGCGGCCGGTTTTGTAATCTATAATTTCGTAAGTTTCATCATCAGGCTTGTCAATGCGGTCAATAATACCGACAAGAGTGTGAAAAACGCCGGTTTTGAGGTCGGCAAGCGGCGTTTCAAATCGCGATTCCAGATCAAGGACGTTAAAATTCCAAGGCTGGTGGCCGGCATAAAATTTTTTAAGAATTTTTAAACCTTCTTCGCAATAAATTTTCTCGTCTTGTTCGTCGGACCAGACAACTTTCCCTTTGTAATTTGCCCATAAATTCTGAAAAAAATTCAGAACTTCGTCCAAAGTGGGGTAGAGGGGATCGCGCGAAAATAAAAACTTGAGAGAGTTATGGAGAATTGTTCCAAAGACGGCTTCTTTGCTTTTCGGAACTTTAATTTTATCAATTTCCTGAAATTTATATTTTAACGGGCAGGTTTTGTATGTATCAATGGCTGAATAAGAAATTCGCATGTTAAAAGATTAACAAAAATTTAAAAAGATTTGTATAGTTTCTATTAATTATTAATAGAGCGATATGACAGTCAAAAGGGAATAAAGATAAAATAGGTCGCGCAATATAGATTTCCCGACCTATTTTATTGCTTTATTGATTCAAAATAGGATTCCGGCCGGCTTTTATGGCATCTATGGCTTTAATGAACGCGCTCCAGATAAGATTGTTGAAAAAATTCCACCCGAAATCCCATACTGTCCAGAAAGGCCCAGCCAGCCATTTCTGCCAGATAAAATTAAGCCAATCCCAGACAAATGAAAAATTATCGCGAACAAGCTTGTTCTCAAAAACAGATGAAATAGAAATGCCCAAAAGACTCAAAATTATAATAAAGAGGATCAAAATAACGACTAATTGGATAAAACCGTTATTTTTAGGCATTGATTTTATTATACCATAAACAAACTTAATCACAAATATGAAAGAGGATTTAAATAGCCGCCAAAAGGCAAAAATTTGCAGGTGCTCTTTGGCAGACTGGATGACTTAAATTCAACGGTATCGGCGGCGTAAACTGTAAAGTGAAGATGCGGTCCCTTGGCATAGCCGGTATCGCCGGAATAGCCTATCAAATCTCCCCTTTTGACCTCGTTGCCGTTAGCGACTTTTATCAAAGAAAGATGGGCGTATAAAGTTGCCAAGTTGTTCGGATGTTTGATTAATATCCATTTTCCGTAAGAAAGACAGCGGGGAAAAGCGTCGGTATTGCCACTGGCCGCAATTACGCCGTCTTCGGCCGCGTAAACCGGAGTTCCGACTTGAGCCCTGATGTCTATGCCGTTATGCGGTTTACCGTCATACAAAATTTTTGAATATGGCGTAACGCCGAAATCTTGAGTAAGCGTGGCTCCGCTGATCGGCCAGGCCAAGAGGCCGCGCCTAGCCTCCGGAAGAGATTCGGGATCAATCAGCTTCCTTAATTCGTCTTCTATCTCCTGTATTTCATTTAATGCCGCTTCTCTCTGAATTTCGCGTTCTTTAAGCAGTTTTTGATATTCGGCCTCTTTGTTTTTTGTCAGTTTAAAAACAGTGTTTTTTTCTGACCTCGCGGCTTCTTCAATGGATTTACGATCGCTCAATTCGTTTTTAAACTCCAGAAGTTTTTTTCGCTGATCTTCGCGCAAAGCCATTTCGGATTCAAGCTCGGCTTTAATTTCTTTCAATTCGGAAAGTTTAGCGTCAATTTCGGAGCTCAAACTTTCAATATCGTCCATATCGCTGAAAAAATTTGAAAGAGAGGCTTTGGCCAGAAGAATTTCAATCACGCTCTGGTTTCCCATTTCGTAAATATTTCTGATCAATTCAGTTAAAGAAATTTTCAATTCGGTTATTGAAAGTTCTTTTTCTCCGATTTCGGCATTTAATTTTTCAAGAGTCAGCTCGGCGGCTTCAATCTTTCGCCGGGTTAAACTGATGTCGCCCGACAACTTTGAAATGGTGGCATTGATAATTTTAATCTGATTTTTTAAATTATCGGCGTATCCCGCGGTTTTTTCTATTTCTTTTTGGAATCCGGCGATTTCTTTTTCAAGTTCCGCGATTTGGCTGTTTTTTTCGGTAATGCTGTTTTTTAAATCGTCAATTTTTGAACCAGAAGCGAAAAACGGCGAAATTAGAACTAACGCTAAAATGGCAATGAATGCTGGTTTTGCCTTCATATTTCAATTGTATTTCTTTTTGGTTCAGGAAAAAAGGCTTATGGCTTTTTTAAGCCTGGAAAGCGTTTCTTTTTTGCCTAAAATTTCGGCGATATCTATAGGGTCCGGCGATGTTTTCCGGCCGGACAAAGCGGCTCGGAGCGGCCAAAGTGTCCAGCCGCGGCCTTCTTTATCGGCATAAGCCATCACCTCTTTTGAAAACTTTTCTTTAATCCATTCCTTTTCGTCAAATTTTTCAAAAAGCGAATAAAAATAAGTTAAATGTCGCAAAATATTTTCAGCATTTTGTTCTTCTTTCCAAAAAAGAAGTTCTTTTGAAAAATAAGGCTCTTCGTAAAAATAAGCCATGTTCTCCCCTGCTTGGGCCAGAGTGGTCAAACGTTCCCGCATCAAAGCTGCGATTTTCAGCCACTTTTCGGGATCATTTTTAATTTGGCGGGTCCATTTTCCGGCGTATTCTTCAAGGCGCGAGCTGAGATCTGGAGCGTCTAATTTTTTAATATATTCGCGATTCAGCCAGTTTAACTTGTCTATATTAAAAACAGCTCCTCCTTTTTGGACCCGGTCCAAAATAAACTCTTTTAAAATTTCTTCCATGGTGAAAATTTCTTTTTCATCTTTGGGATGCCAGCCCAAGAGTATCAAAAAATTTAAAACCGCTTCCGCGAGATAGCCGAGCTTGCGGTATTCCAGAAGCGACGCCGCGCCGTGACGTTTGGAAAGTTTGGATCGGTCCTGTCCCAAAATCATAGGCAGATGGGCGTAGAATGGGCGCTGGAAGCCCAAAGCTTCCTGAATCAAAATCTGTTTGGGCGTATTTGAGATGTGATCTTCGCCGCGGATAACATGGCTGATTTTGGTTTCGCTGTCGTCAACCGCCACCGCAAAATTATACAAAGGCGAGCGCAGATTTTTAGCAACCGAAAAATCGCCTAAAATTTTCGGCGAAAAATTGATCCGGCCGCGGATAAGATCGTCAAAAACAATGTTTTCGCCGGCGTCATTTCTGAAACGAAGAATATTTTTAGGATCTTGAACCAACGTTTCGTCGCGATGAGGGCAAATGTGCACCGGCGGTTCTTTTTTTGCCATCTTGGCCTGCCGTTCCAAAGCCAGTTCTTTTTCGGAATGAGGACACCAAAAAATGACTTTTTTGGCCAAAAGGAATTTTAAATATTTTTCATAAATGTCCAGCCGCTCGGACTGACGATAAAATTCATCCCAGTTTATACCGAGCCATTTCAGTCCTTCCAAAATATCTTTCTCAAAAACCGGATCAGACCTTTCCAAGTCAGTATCCTCTATTCTTAAGATAAATTGGCCGCTATTCTGCCGGCTGAAAATAAAACTAAAAAGAGCTGATCGGGCATTTCCCAAATGCAGAGGTCCGGTTGGCGACGGCGCGAATCTAGTCCTTATTTTAACAGTACTTGCGGTCATAGCGCGTGTTCCAGCGCCAAATCAACAATTTGGCGGGCTATTTTTTCAGCGGCGTCAATTTTGGCAAACGCCGCCGCAGCTTTATTCATGCTGATCTGGCGGGTTTTGTCGGATAAAATTTTTTTAATTTCAGCAATAAGAATATGCGGAGCGAGATTATTTTCTTCTATCACCGCGGCCGCGCCGGTTCGGGCATAATTGTAAGCGTTCTGGCGCTGGTGATCTTGGGGCGAATCGGCAATCGGTATTAAAATGGACGGCTTGCCCCAGGCGGCAATCTCAAAGATGGCGCCGGCTCCGGCGCGGGAAATTATGAGTGAAGCGGCGCAAGAAGCCGATCTTAAATCATCTTCGTTGATAAAACCGTAAAGGCGGTAGCGATCCTTAAATTCATTTTTCTCCAAAATGACCAAAGACTGCTTTGAAACGCTGTCCAGATTTTTGGGGCCGCATTGATGAATGATTACTGCTTCGGAGAGCATATCCGGCAAAATATCAAGAATGACGTTATTAATTTTTTGAGCTCCCTGCGAACCGCCCAGCGCCAAAATCACAGGCGCTGAATCTATGCCGAAAATTTCTCTGGCCTCGTTCAAATTGCCGCCTAAAATTCTTGAGCGCACCGGATTGCCGACTAAAGCCGTTTTGCTTTCCGGAAAATATTTGATGCTTTCCGGAAAAGAAATCGCGATGCGCTTGGCAAATTTGGCGGCCCAGCTATTGACAAAACCCGGAGCAATATCGGATTCATGGATAATAACCGGTATCCGGAATAATCTTGCGGCCAAAAGAGCCGGAAAACTGGCATAGGCTCCTTTGGCAAAAACAACGTCGGGCATATCGGCATAAATGGCGATGATCGCCTGAAAAATACCCAAAATAGTTTTAAAAAAATCAATAAAATTAAGAAAAGAAAAATAACGGCGCATTTTCCCGGCTGAAACGGAAACAAAGCGCACCCCTTCCTCGCGAAGCATATTTGCGTCAAACGGCTGATCGGAAAAATAAGTCAGCTCCATATTGATAAAAGCTTCTTCTTCGGCGATTTTTTTAAGCGCCCGGACAACGGCGACAATCGGATAAAAATGTCCGCCGGTTCCTCCGCCAGCCAAAAGTATCTTCATATTATCTTCGGTATTTGGAAATATTTGATAAAATGCCCATCGCGGCAAGCGACGCCGCAAGCGACGATCCTCCTTGACTGATAAAAGGCAAAGTAATTCCGGTAAGCGGCAAAAGTCCTGTTAATGCTCCCATGTTGATAAATGCCTGAACAATTATCATTATAACAATCCCGGACCCCAGCAGTCTAGCGAAAATATCCGGGATTCTTTTAAATAAAATCAAGCTGCGCCATAAAAAAAAGATGAAGAACAAAACCAACAGGCCTGTCCCGGCAAACCCGAATTCTTCGCCGATTACGGCAAAAACGGCGTCGCCGGCCGGTTCAGGCAAATACCGGAATTTTTGCACGCTGGCGCCGAAACCCTTGCCAAAAAGTCCGCCCGAACCGAGTGCTATTGCCGCCTGGCGAATCTGGTAGCCGGAGCCTTGAGGATCGTAAAACGGATTTAAAAAAACCAAAACCCGATCCATCATGTAAGGTTTGAAATAAATTATTGAGGCCGTCAAAGCTAAAATAACCGCGGCTACAAGGCTGATGTGGCGGAAACTCGCTCCGCCGATGAAAAATAAAATAAAACCGGTGGCAACGGCGACTCCCATCGTGCCCAAGTCCGGCTGTTTGACAAAAAGGGCTCCTAAAAAAAGAATCATGACCAGCATTGGCAGAGCCCCGTATTGAATAGATCTTATTTCCCGGCCTCTTGAAGTAATCCAAGCCGCAAGATAAATCACAAATCCGAGTTTTAAGAATTCCGATGGCTGTATCGTAAGCGGCCCCAAAGTAAGCCAGCGCGCCGATCCGCCGCTTTTAAATCCGATTCCCGGAAAAAAAACAAGCAAAGTAAGCGCCGAACTTAATAAAAAAATCCAAAAAGCGGCTTTATGCCAGAAACGATAATTTATTTTTTCGGCAATACAAAAAAGCAGAGTTCCCAAACCCAGGCCAAAAACAGCCTGGCGGTAAATTATTTTAAACGGCGCGCCTTGAGTTTCAATAAGGCCGAGTGACGCCGAAGTAAGAGCTAAAAAGCCGAAAACAATAAAAAATATGATAAGTCCGAATAAAATCGGATCGCGGGATCGCGCCATCTCTTTTATAATAGTCTTTTTTTGCCGGTTCGGACAGCGTTGACAAAAGATCGTCCGCGGTCAAATTCATTTTTAAACAAATTGAAACTGGCCGCGGCCGGAGAGAAAAGAATAACATCCCCTTTTTTTGCCGCTTCAAAAGCAAAAGCCGCCGCTTCCGGCATTCCCGAAGCCGGAAAGTAATTGCTTGAAGAAAATTCTTTGGCGGCGTCAATAATTTTGTCGGTCGCGGTTCCCGGCAGAAAAATTATTTTTTTAAGACCTGAAACATAGCGCGAAAAATCATGATAATCAAGATTTTTATCGTCGCCGCCGGCAATAAGAATCAGGCGGTTTTTGGCAAGGCCAAAACATTTCAAAACCTGACGGATGCCGAAAAGCGCCGAGCCGGGATTGGTGGCGGTCGTGTCATTGATCACGTAAATTCCGTTGATTTTGCCGATATATTGCAGGCGTCCTTCTTCCGGAGAAAAAGAATTTATCATTTTATTCGTATCTCGCGGCGAAATTCCGAAAAATTGCGCGACTTTTCGGCTGGCTTCCAGACTGGCTGGAGAGATCAATTTTGCCTGTATTGATCCAGTCAGAATCGGCTTTTGGCCGGGAATGAAAAAAATGATCTTTGAGCGTTTTCCGGCTTTTTTGGCTTCCGCCAGACTTATCGGATCACGCTTATTTAGCCAAAGCACGTCTCCTTTTTGCTGATGGATGAAGATGTTTTCTTTGGCTTTCAGATATTCTCCGAAACTTGAATAGCGGTTTAAGTGATCGGGGAAAAGATTGGTTACAAGCGCGTATTTCGGGCTTGTTTTCAGATTTTCAAGGCTGAAACTTGAAAGTTCGTATATAAAATAATCCGGCAGCTTATTTCCCCGCTTCATTAAATCTTCAAGCGCCGAAGAGCCCGGCAATCCGATTAACCGGGCGTCAAAACGCCTTTTTAAAAAATGCTGCAAAAGGCGGCAAGTCGTTGATTTGCCTTTGGTTCCGGTAATGCCGATTATTTTTTCTCTGGGAATCAGATTGAAAAAAATTTGAGTGTCGGACCAAACCGGCTTTCCGAGATTACGGGCATAAAAAATAAACGGCGATTCCTGGGGAACTCCCGGATTTTTGACGATTATGTCGGCGCGCGCGAAATCTTCTTTGCGGTGCCGGCCCAAAACAAATTTAATTCCTGATTCAGAAATTTTTTTAATGGAAGCGGCCAAGTCATTTTCGGACTTTAAATCGGTAATGGTCAGGTCGGCGCCGGCTTTGCGTAAAAATCGGGCTGTGCCGGCTCCCCCGCCTTGAAGGCCCAAGCCGATCAAAAGAACTTTTTTACCGGAAAAATATTCTTTTACTTTTTTAAACATCATTCGGTTTTTTTTAATATCCGGCCGGCTGGTTCGCCGGTTAAAGTCCCTTCCAGAACTGCCGCGAGGCCGCCCACAAAAACAAAACGAAAACCCCGGCTGAATTGGCGGGGCGTCTGGTAATCGGCCAGATCGCGGACCGCTTCGGGATCAAAAACGACAATGTCGGCAAAAGCGTCTTTTTCAATTAAACCTCTGTTTTTAAGGCCTAAAATTTTTGCCGGCAAACCGGTCATTTTATAAATCGCTTCCGCCCATGAAATAGTTTTTTTTTGCTTGACAAAAATGTCAAAGACTCTGGCAAAGGCGCCGAATGATCTGGGGTGAGGCAGATCATAGGACGGCCCTTTGGCGCCTAAACCGACGCCATCGGAAGAAACGGCGGCATAATCCTTTTTAAAAGCCGCGGCGAGATTGTCTTCGGATATATTTTCGTTGAATATGGACACATGGAGATCATTGATCAGCAATAAATCAATCATTAATTCTTCCGGAGTCCGGCCCGAAATTTCAGCCAGGGTCCCGATGCTTTTTCCGGCGCTGTCAGTATCATGGAGAGTTGAAGCAATAATTATCTTTTCATAATGAAGCGTAATAATTTTAAGTTTGGCAATAATCTCTTCCCGCCGGTTTTTATCTTTAAGTCTTTCAAGGATCGCGTCTTTATCTCCTTCGCGAGCCCACTCCGGGAGCAAATAATAAAGGTTTGAACCGGTCGCGGTATAAGGAAATAGATCAATGGTCAATTCAAGCCCGTCGCGCTGGCCGCGCTCAATAATTTCAAAAGCTGTTTCCTGCTTTGGCCAGGATTTGCGGCCGAGAACTTTAAAATGAGAAATATGCCCTTTAACTCCCAATTCGCGCGAAAATCCGGCAATGCGTGAAACGGCGCTTACCACTTCCGGACCCTCATTTTCCAAATGATGGGCGCCAAACCCGTTTGCTTTTTTAACCTGAATCAAAAGCTGGCGCATTTCTTCTTCGTCCGCGCTTGATTCGCGGCTCCGGCTAGGACCGGTTGAAAAGCCGAACGCTCCGTCAGAGAGGGCCTGATAAAGAAGATAGGACATTTTGCCGATCTCTTCCGGTGTTGCTGGCCGATTAATATCAATTCCGGCGGCCCGGCGCAGCGTTTCATGTCCGACCAAAGTGGCAAAGTTCAAGGCTAAAGGGCGTCTTGTGAGTTCTTCAAAAAACTCGGACAGCTTCTGCCAATTGACGTTTATTTTTGATATGTCAACCCATTTCCCGATGGCGGCGATGTCGCTTGAATTTATTAAAGGAGCCAGAGATGAACCGCAATTTCCGCCTAAAATGGTTGTGATGCCCTGAGTCAGCAAACTCGCCTGGCCAGGCTGGTCAAAAAGCGTCCAATGAGTGTCGGAATGATTAGTCAGGTCAATAAATCCCGGAGCAACATAAAGACCGGAGGCGTCTATTTCCATATCGCCCTTCTCGCCGCTCAAATCGCCTACGGCGGCGATTTGATCGCCTTCAATGCCGATGTCAGTCTTGCGTCCGGGCGACCCTTGACCGTCAAAAACCAAGCCGTTTTTGATAATGACCGAGTAAGCCATAAGTATATAATACAAACTTAAAACATTTTATGCTTTAAATCAAAATTAAAAATAAAACGGCGAAAGACAGGATTCCGGCCAGCCACAGCCAGCTTCGCTGCCACCATTCATCCATTTTCAGCTTGGTTTTAAGCCACTCCTGAATTATTATCACTGCTCCAAAAATAAAAGGCAGTTTCCAAAGAGGCATTCCGGCCAGAACAGCCGCCAATAAACCGGCCGCGAGAATTTCCAAATACCAAGAAAAGAACGCCGCGCCCAGAACCGCGCCTGAAAAAACAATAAGCCACGGCAGAAAAAACAAACTTGAAATCAAAACGATATCGGCGGCGATTCTTAAAATTATTTTTTTGACCATGTCAAAATATTCACCGATCGCAAATTATTCAAATTAAACGGCTGGCGTATTTTTAATTTTTTAACCGGCGAGCTTGGCCCGGAATCAATTTTTTCAACGAGACCCGCCAGATACGGAGGTTCGGTTAAAGTAAAAAGGTTCTCTCCGGTTTCAACCGGAAAATCGCGCGGCAGCGACGCTTCAAGCTGGTTTGCACCTTTTCCGACCGCAAGCATAGCCGAACCCGCCTTTTCCAAAAAAAGATTTTGCTCGCGGCCGAAACTTGAAAGCAAAATTACGCGGCTGGTTGAATCAAAAGTTTCCTCCACATAACCTAAAATTATATTTTTGCCGGCTAAAACCATATTTCCGGCGGCGACGCCGTCTTCAATTCCTTTATCAATTATCAGCTGGTCATAAGCCAAACCGGGCGGGGCGAGAATAATTCCGGCCCAAACGGCGCCAGCCGCGTTTGACGCGACGCCGGCCAAAAGCTCTTCGCGGCGCGACTGGAAATTTATAGCGGCGAGTTTCGCTTCCAAATCTTCAACGCGCCCGGCAAGCTCTTTATTTTGAGCTGCCAGTTTGGCCCCGGACGATCCGCCGATAACGAAGCCGTAACGGAGCGGAAAAAATCCGAGCGTTTGCGTCTTTTTCAGTTTGTCAAAAACATAATTTGAAACGGATTTTTCAACATCTCCCAAAAAAAATAAAAGAGCGAACGCCGCCGCCAAAAAAATAAGAGCCGCTATTTTGAAATTAAATCGCGTCATTGAGGCGAAACCTCTTCTTCGCGGTCCAAAAGCACGTTTTTAAATCCTTTCAGATCTTCCAGAATAATTCCGCAACCGCGCACCACGGCCGTCATCGGATCTTCGGCCACGCGGGTCGGAATTTTGGTTTCATTCTCAATCAGCCGTCCAAGCCCGCGCAAATACGCGCCCCCTCCGACCAAAAAAATGCCGCGGTGCATAATGTCCGAAACAAGTTCCGGCGGCGTGGCTTCAATTACTTCTTTGATTCCCTCGGTTATGGCCCGGATTGATTTTGACATCGCTTCCCTTACGTCGGCATCGGTCATTATGACCTCGCGCGGAAGGCCTGAAACCAAATCCCGTCCGCGCACGACGCTTTCCATCGGAGACTCGGCTTTAAGAACGCTGCCAATCGCAATTTTTAAATCTTCGGCCGATCTCTCGCCTAAAAGAAGTTTGAACTCGTCGCGGACGTAATTAATTATATCGCTTTGCAATTTGTCGCCGGCGATCCTCAAATTCAAAGAAGAAACTATGCCGCCCAAAGATACCACGGCAATATCGGTGGTACCTCCGCCGACATCAATAATCATGTTTCCGACCGGCTCCTGCACCGGCAGCCGGATGCCGATGGCCGCGGCCATCGGCTCCTCAACCAGATAAACTTCGCGCGAGCCGGCGTTTTTAGCCGCGTCTCTGACGGCCCTGCGTTCAACTTCGGTAATGCCCGAAGGAACGCCGATTACCGTGCGGGGACGCGCAAAAATAGCCGATCGCGGAGTATGAATTTTTTTAATGAAATAAGAAAGCATTTCCTGCGTGATTTCAAAATCCGAAATGACGCCTTCAATCAAAGGCCGGATTATGGTGATATGGTTAGGCGTGCGGCCGACCATTTGTTTGGCTTCGCCGCCGACTGCCACCACCTGGCCGGTTTTTTGATTGAGAGCGACCACCGAAGGCTCGTTGATCACTATCCCCCGGCCGTCAACATAAACCAAGACATTGGCGGTGCCAAGATCAATTCCGACATCTTCTGAAAATAAGCCGAATAATTTATTTAACATATTTGAAAATCTGGTTGCGGGCGATTAATTTTATTTCGGAGCCGGATCGGGCTTTGAGTTCAATTTTTTTGGCCAGAACTGTTTTGGCGCTTGCAACCAATCGCCAACTTATTCCCAAAAGATCGGCATCAAACAGTTTTTCTCCCGGCGAGGCGTCTTTGCGGTCATCATAGAAAACATCAATGCCGGCTGCGCAAAGTGATTTATAAATTTTTTGAGCCTCGGCCCGTCCTCCGGCAAGTTCAACCAAATGAACTTTAAAAGGGCTGAGAACCTGCGGCCAGATAACGCCTTTGTCATCGTGATGAAGCTCGGCAACCGCTCCCATTATCCGCGTGGGACCGATGCCGTAAGAGCCCATGATCACCGGCTTAACCTCTCCGTCTTTATCTTTATAGTTTAAACCGGCCGGTTTTGAAAATCTTGAGCCTAATTTGAATATGTTGCCGACTTCTATGCCGTTTTCTTTTAAAATCTCCCCTTTTTTGCAAAGCGGGCATGTTTGTCCGGCTCCGACTCGCGAGATTTCCTTGTTTTGGGCAAAAGAGCAATTTTGGCAGTAAAAAATCGTGTCTTCGCCGACCGGAGTCAAAACCTGAAACTCATGAGTGAAATCTTTGGTAAAATCCCCGCCGGAAGCTTCAACTATTTTTGTTTTAAGCCCGAGCCGCTTGAATATCTTGGCATAAATTTTGGCCGCGCGCCAATAATATTTTTCCAGATCTTTTTCACCCGCATGGAAACTGTAAAGATCTTTCATTAAAAATTCTTTGCCTCTCAAAAGGCCGGATTTGGCTCTCGGTTCATCGCGAAATTTGGTCTGGATCTGATACAAAGCCAGCGGCAGATCCCGCCACGAAGAAATAAATTGTTTTAAAATATTGGTCAGGACTTCTTCGTGGGTAAAGCCAAGGCCGTATTCCTGTCCGGAGCTGTCTTGCAGGCGGTAAAGAACCGGGGTCTGCCAGCGTCCGGTTTGATCCCAATATTTTTTGGAAACAAGCGCCGGCATCAAAAGCTCCGATGCTCCGAAAGCGTTTAATTCCTCGCGGATGACGGAATTTATTTTTTCAAGGACTTTTAAGCCGATCGGCAAAAAAGTATAAACGCCCGAAGACGACTTCGCGATAAAACCGGCGCGCAAGAGCAGACGAGCGTTGGCGCTCTCTTCGTCTTTCGGCCATTCTTTGAGCGTCTTTGCGAAAAATTGGGACTGTTTCATTAAAATCTTGTTTTTAAATCGTAATAAGTGACGATTATCATAAGTAATATCAAAATAGCAAACCCGAGGCTGTGAGCCAAGCCGGCCGCTTTTTGGCTGACCGGACGGCCTCTTAAAGCTTCAATCGCCAGAAAAAGCAGCCGGCCGCCGTCAAGCGCCGGTATCGGAAAAAAATTAATCAAAGCCAGATTCACCGAAAGGGTGGCCGTCAAAGTAAACAAAAACGCGTAGCCGAAATTAAGACTTGCGCCGACAATTGAAAAAATGCCGATCGGCCCGCTGACGAGGCCCGAAACATTTTCTCCTGAAAACAAAAGTCCGAGAATAAAGACCAACCCTTTCAGCGTGCCTAAAATCGTTGATAATGTTTCTTTCATTCCGAACCATAAAGCTCCGAACATTGATTTTTTCAAAATGCCGATATTTGCCATTGCAATGCCGAGAATCCCATTGGAAGACTGCCGGTCTTGCGGCAAAACAACACTGAAATCAAGTTTTTCCCCTTTTCTTAAAATTTCAAGATTTATGGCTCTGCCTTGATTTTCGTTTATGAAATTTTGGACATCATTTATTCCGGCTGGCTTGGCGGACTCGCCGCCTGATTTTAACTCAATGATTTTATCTCCTTTTTTTAAGCCTATGCTTTCGGCCGGTGACGAAGGCAAAACCTCAATTACGGTAATTTGCGGATTTTGAGCTTCGCGTCCCCATAAAGGATCGTCGGCATCAACCGGCATTCCGAGCCAAAAAACAAAAGAAAATAAAAAATAAGCCAATATCAAATTAAAGAAAACGCCGGCGGCAATGATAGCCGCGCGCTGGCTCACACTTCGGGAAGCGAAATTTTCAGGGTCTTGCGAATGCTGGCTGTCTTCGCCAAAAATTTTGACAAAACCGCCGAACGGCAAAAGATTAAAAGAATATAAAGTCTCCCCTTTTTTTACGCTGAAAAGCCGCGGCGGAAAGCCAAAACCGAATTCTTCAATCCTGACTCCTCTTCGCCGGGCGGCCAAAAAATGTCCGAATTCGTGAACCAGAACCAAAACAGCAAGAACCGCAAAAAAAACAACCAAAGAAACAATCATTCCTGAATTTTATCATAATTTTTTTATTAATCAAAATTGATGGCTTGAAACAATTATTCTAAATTTTCGACAATTTTTTTATTCAGCAACTTTGGCGTCGGCCGGCTTTTCGGCGGTTTTCGTTTCTTGAATCGCGTTTTTTTCTTTTTTTGGTTTGGCAACAACGTTTATTTTCGGCCCGGAAATAACATTTTTGGAAACAAGCAAATTATGGACCGTTCCCGAAGTTTTGGCTCCGACTGAAAGCCAGTATTTGACGCGGTCTTCTTTAAATTGAAAACTTTTTGCGCGCGGATTGTACGAACCGAGTATTTCAACGGAGCGTCCAGCTTTGGCCGCCCGGCGCTTATCAACGACAACAACCCGAAAACTCGGGTCATTTCTTCTTCCGACGCGCCGCAATCTGATCATTAACATAAATTACATCCTACAAAAAAAACCGCTTCCGGTCAACTCTATTATTTTACTATTTCTTCAGCTTCGGTGAGTTTCAAAGACAAAAGGCGGCTTACGCCGTCAGTACCCATAGTTATGCCGTAAAGGGAGCCGGCCTGGCGCATTGTCCCGCGATTGTGGGTGATTGTGATTATCTGGGTGGTTCGCGAAAGATTTTTAAGCATTTCGCCGTAGCGCAGAGAATTGGATTCGTCCAGCGCCGCGTCAGTTTCATCCAAAATCAAAAAGGGCGGCGGATTGACCGTAGAAACTGAAAATAAAAGAGCGATTGAAGTCAAAGCCCGCTCGCCGCCCGAAAGCATATCAAGACCTCTGATTTTTTTCCGCGGCAAGCTGACATCAATCTCAATGCCCCCTTCTTTAATTTGATTTTCGTCCGCTTCCCGTGGAATTTCATCTTCGTTTTTTTTGATTTTTTCCGATTTTAAAAAAACGAGTCTGGCCCGGCCGCCACCGAAAAGCATTTCAAAAAAGCGCTGAAATTCTTTGTTGATTTTTTCAATTCCCTGATTAAAATCCTGTTCAATCTTGTCGGCAAGATCTCTTGAAATATGACGGAAACTTTTGGCGGCGCGTCCCAAATCAGCCAGCTCCTTTTCCAAAAAAGCGTCGCGTTCTTTAATTTCGCTATATTCTTTAAGAGTTGATTGGTCAACCCCTCCCGATTCTTCCAGTCTGAATTTCAAGCGGTCTATTTCTTTTCTCATTTTTTCCCATTCTTCGGGTTTGAAAGCTGAAAAGCCGGCCGAATCAATTTTTTGATCTCCGATGTATTGCCGGGCGTCTTCAAAATCGCGGTTTAATTCCTGGAATCTCAATTTTATTTTTTCTTCTTCCAGATTAAAATCGCGCAAAATATCGCGGTCTTTATTGGCCTTTGCTTCCAAATCAAGCAATTCCCGCTCGGATAATCTGCGTTCTTTTGCCGCTTCATAAAAAGCCGAACTTGATTTTTCTTTTTTTTCAGCTGTTTCTTTTTCCAATATTTTAATTTTAACGAGTTCTTCTTCAAGTTTTTTGCGGCCGGCGGCCAACTCTTCAAATTTCGGCCGGGTTTCAAAATCGGTTTCCGGCCGGCTCAAAAAAGCGTTGATCCGCGCTGCGGCGTCGTGAATGAAAGAATAAATTTCCTCCACAATATCGGTGTCCAAAGCGGTTGAAAGAATATCATCAATTTGGCTGAGCAAATCTTCCACTTCTTCGCGGGGAATTGTTTCGTTTTCGGCGCCGCGATCGCTGCCCGCCGCCGAAAGCGCTCCTTCAAGGCGGCCAAGCTCTCTTTCAATTTTAGCCCTTCTTTGACCGAGCCCGGCCAATTGATTTTCCAGTACAGCCAGCTCTTTGGGCTCATATTCAATTTTTTCGGCCGGCAAAAGAGAAGATTTCAGCCTGACAATTTTTTCTTGAGTTTGGACAAGTTCTTCGGCCGGCTTTTTTTTACGCTGGTCCAGATCATTTTGAGCTTCTTTAATTGAAATTTCGCTCCGGCCCAGATATTCTTTCAATTTTTTTTCAAGCTCAATTTTTATTTCAGAAGCCTTCTGAATCTTTTCCACCAGACGCTCAAGATATTTCAGATGCGGACGTATTTCTTTTGCCAGAGCTTGGGCTTGGCGGATGTTTTCTTCGGTTTTTACCAGCTTCTTTTCGGCTTCCAGCCTTTTAAACTGATAAATTTTCAAACCCAACGCGTCTTCCAGAGCCGACTGCCTTTCTTTGGGCGAAGCGTAAAGAACGCGATCAGCTTCTCCCTGACTGATAATGTGGTGTTGGGAAGCTCCCAATCCGACATTTGACAAAAGTTCAATGATATCTTTAAGCCTTACTTGCGAATTATTGAGCAAATATTCATTCTGGCCGTCGCGATAAACCCGCCGTCCGATAACGACTTCTTCAAACTCAATCGGAAATTGCTTTTGGGAATTGTCAAAATAAAGCGCGGCCGATGCTTTAGACAGGCGCGCCGCAGTCGGCGAACCGTTGAATATAAGATCTTCGCCTTTGCGGCCGCGCAAGCTCTTGAAAGATTGTTCGCCCAAAATCCAGCGGACTGCTTCGGCTAAATTTGATTTACCGGCTCCATTCGGGCCGACGACGGCCGTAATCGGATCCAAAAATTGGAAACTCGTCGGTTTGGCAAAAGACTTAAAACCGGAAAGTTCAAGTTTTTTCAAACGAAGGAAAGTTTTCATGACCAGCTTTTTGATTTTAATCCGGCTTCAGCCGCGTTTTGCTCGGCTATTTGTTTTGACGGTCCTTCGCCCGAAGCCACCAGCTCTTCTCCTAAATAGACGCCAACCACAAAATGTTTGTCGTGATCCGGCCCCCATTCTTTCAAAACGCGATAAGCCGGAGTGATGCCGGCAAATTCCTGCGCTTTTTCCTGAAAAAGGCTCTTGGCGTCGTGAAAAAGCCTTTTTTCCAAAACCTCGTCAATCCGAATCAAAAGGTATTTCGTTATAAATTTTTCAGCCGCCGCGTAGCCGCCGTCAAGATACAAAGCTCCGATTATGGCCTCAAAAGCATTGGCCAGAATGAAAGCCCGCGCCCTTCCGACATCTTTGGCTTCGCCCCGCGAAAGAAAAAGAAAATCGTTTATTTCCAGTTCGGAAGCGACTGTTGAAAGCATATTGGCGTTAACCAAAGCCGAACGCAGAAGGGTCAGCTCCCCTTCCGGCATTTCTTTGAATTTTTTAAAAAGAAATTCGGTTGCAATCAGCTCCAAAACCGCGTCTCCCAAAAACTCAAGGCGCTCATTATGAGAGCCGCCCCCGGACGGATTTTCATTCAAATAAGAACGATGAGTAAAAGCTTCTTTTAGAAGCTTTTTATCGGAAAAAAAATAATCAATTTTTTTCTCAAAAAAAGAAAAATCTTTCATCTAGCGCCAATTCTTTTATTTGCTAATTGCCAATTTATCAATCGCTTTTTTTATAAGAGGCCTGATATCATCGTAAATTTTGAGCCCGTCAAGTTCTTCCGGGCCGAACCACCGGACATCATCCAATCCTCCCGATGAGCCCAGTTTAAGTTTTTTATCCTTAGCTTCGGCTAAAAAATAAACTACCCGGCGCCGAACCGGACCTTTTTGAGGATCGGAGGCGATGTATTCATTAATCCCTATCTCTTCTTTAAGATCAAGGTTTTTCAGTCCAAGCTCTTCGTTTAACTCCCGCAACGTTCCTTCTTTGACATTTTCACCCGCTTCAAGATGTCCCTTGGAAAGAGTCCAGTAGCCGAAAACATCGTGGACCAAAACAAAATAAATATTTTTTGCTTCT
Source organism: Patescibacteria group bacterium (assembly GCA_038064075.1). Lineage (GTDB taxonomy): Bacteria > Patescibacteriota > Minisyncoccia > HO2-45-28 > HO2-45-28 > JBBTTU01. Next base: position 8,091 of record JBBTTU010000006.1, on the reverse strand, counting down.
TGGCGGTAAACCACGGCTCCGCCCAAATCTTCCTGCGGCAATTTGGACGGATCAGCTGTTCTTTTATTTTTGCCGTCTTCGTCTTTACCCGGTTCGCCGATTTCGCGGTAAACCGTTCCCAAGACTCCGTTGACAAAGCGGCCGGATGAATCGCCGCCGAAAGTTTTGGCAAGCTCTATCGCTTCGTTAATCGCCACTTTGGGAGGAACTTCGGAGCGTTCGCTGAAAAGAAGCTCGTAAAGGCCGATCCGCAGGACATTGCGGTCAATAATCGCGATTTGGCCGAGCGGCCACTCCGGAGCGGCTTTTTCAATTATTTTATTCAACTCCTTTAATTTTTTAAAAATCCCTTCGATTAATCTCTCGGAAAAACCGTCATCGTCAAATCCGGCGGCAAATTCATTCATATTGCGTTTCAAAATACCCGTCACTTTGGAATTGTCAAAACCGTTAAAATCCCATTCAAAGAGGGTTTGCATTACAATGCTGCGGGAAAGATGACGATTAGCCATGTTTGCTTGCTTTCTATATTTTATTTTAATTTCAAAATTTAAGGTTCAATTCTTATCTTATCTTATTTTTCTTATTTTTTTGATAATTCCGCCGCGTCCAGTTCTTTGGCCTCTAGCTCGCTTTCTTCTTTGGCGGCCAGTTCTTTTTCCTTCTTTTTCCTTTCTTTTTTGGAAAGTTTGGCCAAAACATCAATAACTTGACGGTTTTTATATGTTCCGCAATTCAAACAAACTAAATGCGGCGGTTTAAGCTCGCCGCATTTCGGGCACTTCATCAATTGCGAAGGCTTCAAAGCATGGTGCGACCTTCGGTTTCCTGTGTGCGACCGGGTATGACGCATTCTTATAACCATTAAAACAATTATAAACCAATCATATTTAAAAGTCCATTAACCCAAAATTTTAGTTAAAAATGACCGGCGGTGAATAGGGCACAAGCCGTGTTTTTTGATCAATCGGCAGTGAAGCCCGGTGCCGTAGCCTTTATGAATTTCAAAGCCGTATTTTGGAAATTTTTCGGCAAATCTCGCCATTTTCCGATCACGGGTCACTTTGGCCGCGACCGATGCCGCGGCAATTACTCCAATCTTCTCATCGCCTTTAATGATTGTTTTCTGGTCATAGCCATACGGCGCTTTCAAACTGCCATCAAGAAGAATTTTAGAACAATTTTTCAACCGCCCGGCAAAAAAATCTCCGGATGTTTTTTTCAAAACCCGGCCGATGCCGATTTTAACCGCCTTTGATATGCCGAGGCGGTCAATAATTGACGACCCAACTAAGGTCACGGCATAAAATATTTCAGGATCGGCTTTAAATTTTAAAAACCATTCTTCTCTTTGCTTTTTAGCAAGATGTTTGGAGTCTTTCAAACCTTTAAAGACGCTTCGTGCCCGCTTTGCCGGCAAAACAACGAGGCCAATACTGACCGGACCGGCCAGTGGGCCTCGTCCGGCTTCATCTATTCCAACCAGCCATTTCTTTTTTAATTGCATTTTAACATTCTTATTATATACTTATTAAATAAATATTTAACATTTTGTATTTTATATTTGATATTTTATATTTCACATGACTAATAAAACCAGAAAAGGATTGTTTTGGCTGTCGGTGCTGTTTTTTTTAATAATCGCGCCGCCGGTTATTCTTTTTTCAACCGGATGGCGGCTGACCCGGGATTTTAAAATAAAACGCATCGGCGGGCTTTTTGTGGCCGTGCCGGAAACCGGAACAGAAATTTATCTGGACGGCCGTTTGATTCAAAAAACAAATTTTCTTCAAAGCGGCGTTTTCGTGCAGGATTTGACGCCCGGCAATTACGCCATTATAGCCGCCAAAGACGGCTTCTGGCCCTGGACCAAAAAAACCGCGGTTGCAGAAAGCGAAGTTGCCGAAAACAGGGTTTTGATGCTGCCCCAAAATATCAGCGGCCGGGCGCTGCTCAACGCTTCTTTTGAAAACATATTTCCTTTAGGCGATAAAATACTTCTTTTGGAAGAAAGAAAAAACAATAATTTTACCATGACTTTTTATCTGCCGGACAAAAATGAATTTTTAAGTCCAGCCGATAAAACAACTAAAAGCCTTTTAACTGGCGTCAGGCGTTTAAAAACTGTTTCATTGCAAAACGATAACCAAGCCGATCTTTTTTTTGACGACCGCGCCGTTTCCATAAATTGGAATTTAAACAACAGATCGGTGGCGGCCCGGACCGTCAAAAAGACTGTTGATGACAGCCTGCCGGCTTTGGCGCACCGTATCGCTTTTGACCGCTATCGCCGCGCCCGGCTGTGGCACGACGATCAAAATCTGTGGGTCCAGTGGCTGGCCGAAACTCCCCTGCCCTATTATCTGACCGAAAAAAAAGAATTGGTTTTCAAAACAAAATCTTTGCTTAAAAACGCGGCGTTTTTTCCGGGACGCGACGATATAATCATTGTTGCCATTGAAAACGGCGTTTTTGCGCTTGAAATTGACGGCCGGGGCACCCGCAATTTCCAGCCGATTTACAAAGGCAAATCGCCTGTTTTCGCCCGTTTAGGCGACAATCTTTACATCCTTGATCAAGGCGCGCTTTCCGAAATAGAACTTTGATATTGCGTTCGGTTTTTTTCCGTTAAATTTCAATAAGAATTATACTTAAAATTCCTAATCCGATTCCTATTTTGTTTGTCAAAGACAGATCTTCTTTGAAAAAGAAAATGCCAACAAGAATAACAATAATCAAATTCAAAACAGTAAATACAGAAATTGCTTTAGACAAATATTCGTATTTTAAAGAAATCGCCCAAAAAACGGTTCCAACAAAGTAAATTAATAGTCCCGCGTAAAGCAAAATATTTTTACTATCAATAGACCATTTTTTGAAAAAAATATCTCCAATAACTTCAAAAGCGACGGCTAAAGCGATTAGACCGAAGAAAATTATTTTTTGAGCGATTTCTAATGCTATTTTATGTTTCTTGTTAAATAAATAAGATTATCGGCTCGAACCAAAAAATTGAAAATCAGATTTGGTGGACTTAATGCGAATCCAGTGGAACCGGGTTCTGAAGGAATTGTACGATTGGCACACCCTGATCCACTCGGAAACACTGAAATTTTACGAATATAAACCTGCGTATAAACCCGTATGACCATTATTGCCGAATTTCTGCCGTTTGTGAATGCTTCAACCCGCTCATCCCGAGCGGGTTGCCCTTTGTTTGCCCCCGTGGCGAGCGATTGTTATGGGGGCACAGCTTTGTACCCCTTGTGCCGAATTGACCCGAATTTGACTATTGATTTTGTATTTGAGGTCGCAACTGAATCGATTGTGCGGTGACGCTTCCGTCAGAATTGGCAGTGCCGTTTACTGATATATTTTTGCCGACTTCAAGATCGTTCAAAAAACCTTGCGCAGATTTTGTGATTTCTGTTGAGTCAGATAGGAATACGATTTTTGATCCGCCGTCCTGAAGTTTAATGGTGACGCTTTTATCGTCTTTGGAGATAATTTCTCCAGCCGTGAAGCTACCAGCTCTCATTCCGCCACCTCCGGGTCCGCCCCGAAATCCGCCTGCGGCGTTTGCGCCGAGTTCCCGCAATCTCTGTTGACGTTCCTCTGGCGACAGATTTTGCAGATTCTGGAAATCTCCCTGCGATAACCTGCGAGGACTCTTACTTTCTGTGTATTTCATCCCGCCAAAGAAAGCCCCGCCGCCGACCACGACCGTTGTTGCGATAACGATTGCGATTAATTTATTCATACGACTTTTATATTTTATTAACTCTTAAGATCGTTCGACCAAAACGATCTGTTTTTTTACTCATATCTCAATGCTTCAATTGGATTGAGCGACGCCGCTCGTCTTGCTGGATAGTAGCCAAAAATAATCCCGATTGCCGCTGATACTCCGAAAGCGAGAATAACCGATTGCAGGGAAACTTGTGTGGCAATGCCGGCGAATTGCGATACGAGTACGGCGAGAATCCAACCGAGGATAACCCCCATAACCCCGCCCAAAAAAGTGAGCATAACCGCTTCGGTGAGGAATTGCATTGAAATATCTTTTTTCTTTGCGCCGATTGATTTGCGAAGGCCAATCTCGCGCGTTCGTTCTGTCACGGTGGTAAGCATCATATTCATAATGCCGATGCCGCCTACGATAAGCGAGATGCCGGCGACCGCGGCAAGAAAAATAGTAAAAGTGTCCGTTACTTGCGTGAGTGTTCCCAAGATGTCTGCTTGCGAGATGATTGAGAAATCTGGGCTTTGTGGATCAACGTGATGTTTTTCGGCAAGCGCGAAAGTGGCCTCTTCCTGCACCTGTGGCATCAAATCTTTGCTCTCGACGCTGATTGCGATGGTGGAAAGAAATTCCGCTCCGGCAAGTATTTTTTGCATGGTGGTGAGCGGCACGAAAACTGTGTCGTCGGGATTAAAGAAACCCGCGCTTCCTTTTGCTTGAAGCACGCCGATGACCTTGAAATTTACTCTGTTGATGCGAATGGTTTTGCCAATAGGATCATTACCTTCGCCAAAAAGATCAAGCGCTACGGTAGGGCCCAATACCACGACCCGCCCCATACTTCTTATCTGGGCTTCGGTTATAAATGAACCATCGGCCAGCGCGATATTACGGACTTCTGCATAGTCGGGCTCTACTCCAATGACAGTGGAGTTGGTGTTATTGCCAGAAGCGACGATCTGGAATCGTCTTTGAAGTTCCGGGGAGACATAGGCGGTTCCGGCGATTTGCCGAAGCACCTCTATATCCTCATTCATGAGCGTTTGCGCCGAACCTCGGCCAGAGGAAACAATGCCTCTGCCCGGCTGAATAAACCCGGGCATGACGGTTAGAAGATTTGAACCAAGGCCCTCAATGCTTGATGTAATTTGCCCAGATGCTCCTTGCCCGATAGAAATCATGGCAATAACCGAACCAATGCCGATGACAATGCCAAGAATCGTGAGACCCGATCTCGCTTTGTTTGCCGAAAGGGAGGAGTATGTTTCTTGAAAAATATCTTGGATTTTCATTTCTCGTTGTGGTTGTGATTATTAATGATGCGTCGATTTTTCACTTTGCCGTCCTCAACTATATTGCCGTCTCGAATGTTGATAACGCGTTCGGCGTGTTCGGCGACATACGGTTCATGGGTGATGAGAACAATTGTGCGGCCTTGTTCTTGATGAAGCCGCTGAAAAGTATCAAGCACCATTTCGCCAGTTTTGGTGTCTAAATTTCCTGTCGGCTCGTCAGCGAGCACAAGCGTTGGATTATTAACGAGGGCTCGGGCAATGGCGACTCTTTGCATCATTCCGCCAGAGAGCTGGTTGGAATAGTGATTCCAGAAATCTTCCGGGAACGCCGATCCGCGCAGAGCTTCTTTGGCTTTATTTTCTCGTTCTTCTCTGGAGACACCGGCATATACCAAAGGAAGCGTGACATTGCGAAGCACAGTAGCTCGCGGCAAGAGATTGAACGATTGGAACACGAATCCGATCTTTTGCATACGGATATCCGCAAGTTCGTCATCGGTAAGTTGCGATACATCTTTATCGTCAAGAAGATATTGGCCGCTCGTCGGCGTATCCAGGCATCCGATGATATGCATGAGCGTGGATTTGCCAGAACCAGAAGGCCCCATGATCGCCACGAACTCGCCGTCATTGATCTTGAACGAAGCGTTTTTAAGCGCGTGGGTTTCTATTTCTCCGCTTTTGTAAACTTTGGATATATTTTTACACTCAATCATATGCGTTTAACGTTGAAATCCACCACCGCCAGTTCTTGTCGCTCCGCCTCCGCCAAGTCCGGGGATTCTTAACCCGCCTGATTGCTGTTGCGTCTGCGTAGTTTGCGCAGTTGGTTGAATTGTTCGCGTTACGATAACATCGCCTTCGTTGAGCCCGCTTACTATTTCCGTAAATTCATCACTTGCGGCGCCGATCTCGATATTTTGGCGACGGGGAGAATTGGCGAGAATCGCCCCGCTGGCGTTTGCCGCAAGCGCCAAGTTTCGATCATCGCCGTCCACAATTTCCACATAGCTCATTCCGCCTTGAGATTTTACCGCCGAATTCGGCACAAGAAGCACATTCGGTTTTGCCTCGGTAACGATCGCGGCCGAGACGCTCATAGCGGTTTTGACCCGATCATCCTGTGTGTCAAATCCGATTTTGACGGTATAGGTGACAACGCCTTGCGAGACAGTGCCTACCGCATCCACTTCGGCGACTTGCCCCGTTATCGTGAGGTCGGGAACGGCGTCAAAAGTGAGCGTGACCTTCTGACCGGCTTTTATTTGGGCGACATCAACCTCGTTCAAAGAAACCTCGGCGATTTTTTGTTTGGTGACCAATGTTGCAATCGCAGTTCCGGCTGATGCGGAATCGCCCCTCTTGGCGCTTACTTTTGCTATCACGCCAGCGAAGGGGGCGCGAACATAATGATCGGCAAGAGTTTGTTTTGCGGTGATAAGCGCGTCCTCTCTTTGTTGTATAGTTATTTTCTTTGCGCGAATATTAAGATCGTCCGGCCCTTCTTTTGTTTTGGCGAGCGACAATCCGCGTTCTTTAATAGTCGTGTCGGCGTCTACGACAGCTTCTCGCGAATCCTTAAGAGAGCGTTGTATAGAGAGCAGGTTTACCACGATACTATTTGTTTTGCTTGTGTATGAACTGATGTTGGATTGCTGGGTGGATACTGCCGAAGGAATAGTGAGGTGACGCAACTCCATCGCATCTTGCACATAATCGATATAATTATCTGTTGCTTTTACCGCTTCTGCTATCAGCTGACTCGTGTTGTATGTCTCTGAAATTAATGCATCTATAACTTGCTCGCCTGAGGTTCGAGAAGCGGCTTTATATGAATCAAAATTTGCCGTATAAGCGATGCGTGCTTTGTTGTATGCACTATAGACATCGTCCCGATAACGATTCGCTTTATCGCGCTGTTCATTTTGGTAATCGGTCTGGTTGATATACCAAGTGATATTGTCTTGCTGGGGATCGATGGTTTTGGCAAAAAGCGTATTCTCCAAGCCGGCCATAATGCCGGGGAGATCAAGAAATGCGCTTGAGACAGAATTAAATCCATCCTCGTATGCTTTCTTGATATTGTCTTCGGCTTTTTGTTTTGACTTTTTGGCTTGATCGAGTGAATTTTCTGCCTGAAGCAGTGTAAGTTCATCGAGCGGTTCAAGCATTTTATCTAATTCAAGTTTAGCTGTTTCAAGAGAAGTTTCAGCATCGCGAACCGCGCGTTCAGCGTCTCTTGCGTCAATCGCCGCCAAAATTGCTCCCGCGCCGACTTCTTGTCCCAGTTTTGCATATACGGCCGTTATCTCGCCGCTCGCTTTCGGTTTAATATCCAGTTGGTTGGAAGTGGAAACTTGACCGCTTCCAGAGATGGAGACAATGAGGGTTCCTTTTTGAACCTGCGCCGATGCGTAGCGAACGGCGCCATCGTCATTGAATATTTTTCCGAAACTCCAATACCCAACGCCGACAATCAGCAGGAGCGCGATGCCCGAGGTTATTTTACGCTTTTTTATTTGTGCAATTATTTTTGAGATCATGGTTAAAAGAAAGGAATAGAACGAGAGCGTTTATACGGAAGTCCTTTCATCGTTTCTCCGTTGAATACTCGTATAATTTTTGCCTCAATCTGGCCTTGATCATTTGGAGAACCAATGATGACGACACTATCGTCTGTTTTAAGGTCAGACAATTTGACCGTCTCTCGACCTTTCTGAATTAAAGTGTTTTCGGAGACAAGAACGGTTTTCTCAACATCGTCTCTGCCTTTTGTGATAATTGTATTTCCGTCTATCTTGACGATTGATCCGAAAATGCCGTGAGCGTTAATGAATTCTCCGCGAGGAGAGTTTCTCCAATCGCTGAAAAATCCGCCTCGGGGGCCCGCAAAGTTTCTGTGGTAGTTTTCTGCCCAGCGATACGAATACCTCGCCTTGATTGTGCCTACTTTGATCCCAGCTCCGAATACCAAAACAAGAACGACAAAACCGGCAAGCCCGATGATGACCCATTTAAGGACATCGCGATTTTGAAAGAATTTTTTTATTGTTT
>JBBTTU010000005.1:0-9245 GCA_038064075.1 Patescibacteria group bacterium | reverse complement strand
CGGCGAGCAAACATCTGTTTCCCTCCACAAAAAATCGGGAAGTCCAGTTTGGTGCACCCTGTTGGGATTGAACCAACGACCTTTCCGATGTGAACGGAACGCTCTGCCGCTGAGCTAAGGGTGCTTCGTTCCCGTTTTACACATTCAGTTTGTTGAGCAATTTTTCGTGCGGTGACTCCATAATTTCATGCACGAAGTGGTCATACATGCTCAAGCGGTACAAAAATTCTTCAGTGGAAAATGAAACGTAATTTAATTCCTTGCCGATTTCAGCTTCAATCGCGCTCAAGACGCTTTCAAGCCTGGCGCGGCTGATGGAATCGCCGACCACGACTATGTCTATTTTTGAATCCGGCCGGTCAATGAAAATCCCCGAAAGAATAATCAATTTCAGCCGCGAACCCAAAACTTTCATTTTTTTAAGAAGCTTGTCGCGGGCAATCGGCGCGGCATTCAATATCAGCGATTTAAGCTGAGCCAGCAGAGCGAAATTGGGATTAAGAGCCAGACCTTTTATTTTTTTCTTTTTCGGCGTTTTTTGATTTTTTCCGCCTCCGCCTCTGGCGGAAGAAGAAAACTCTATTTCAACTTCCCGCACTCCGTCCGTTAAAAAACCTGTCTTTTTAAGAAGAGCTGTTTCATAACGGACTTTTTTGCCGGTAACTTTGGTTTTTTTACCGATGTCGCGAAGGTCAAAAACACCTTCCGGATTCAACAGAAAAAAGCGCATTATCTTGACTAATGCCTGCGAAGAAAAAAGTTCGGATAAAATATCCATATATAGCTTTTAGCTGTAAGCTTGCGGCTTTTGGATGTAATTATTTCAATTCAACTTGTCCGCCGGCGGCTTCAATTTTTTTCTTCAATTCCTCAGCCTCTTCTTTTTTGACGCCCTCTTTCAAAACTTTCGGCGCAGCGTCAACCAAATCTTTGGCTTCCTTCAAACCAAGCCCCAAAGCCTCGCGGATAACTTTAATCACTTGAATTTTCTGAGCGCCACCGTTCTTCAATTCTACCGCAAATGATGTTTTTTCGGCAGCTCCGGCGTCAGTTCCGCCGGCCGCTCCGACCGCGGCAACGGGCGAAACTGCGGCTGCTGAAACACCAAATTTATCCTCAAGAACTTTGACCAGTTCGGCCAGATCCATAACGCTCATTGATTCGATTTTCGCCACCAAATCCTTGAATTTTTCCGGAACGCTTATATCTTTTTGTTCTTCTGACATAATTTAGTTTTTTTGTTTTTTGCTTAATTGATAAATAATTCCGACCATTTTGTTCATTGGCCCGCCGATTGCCCGGACAAATCCGGAAATCGGCGAGTTTAACATATATGCGAGCCGCGCCAGCAAAACTTCCCGCGAAGGAATATCGGCCAGACGTAGAATAAAATCAGCCAAAACATACCCGCCGTTAAAAATTCCCCCCAGAATCTTTAACCCTTCATTTCGTTTGACGAACTGTTTTATGAGTCTGGCTGGCTCGGGATCCTCGCCGTAGCCGAAAGCGACCGCAAATTCACCGTCCAAAGCCGGAAGCTCGCCTTTAATGCCGAGACCCTCAATTACTTTTTTAAACAGAGTTTTTTTGGCAACTTTAAAATCAACCCCGGCTTGGCGCAGATTTTTGCGCAGTTTTTCGGCGTCGCTTACCTTAAGGCCGTGAAAATTGAGAAAAACAGCCACTTTTGATTTTTCGGCCTTTTGATGAAGCTCTTTTATAATTTCTTCTTTTTTGGCTCTGGTTATCGCCATGTTTGGTCTCAAAAAATAAAAACGGCTTAATATAAAAGCCGCTCTATCGCCTGGACAGGACTTGCAGTATTCTTGCCTGCCGTCTGCGGCTTTATGAATTAAGACTAGCTTATTCTTTATAGCGAGTCAAGAAGAAGTTTCAAATAGTCGGCGGCGTCGGCGCCGGCCGAAATGCCCTGGCGCAAAATGTTTCTGGCCCTTTCTTTATCTTTCAAAACATCGTCATAAAAACGGGCGATCTGAAAATAAGGAAAGCTGTTCTGCGGATCGGCGGCAACAGCCAACGCAAAACTTTCTTCGGCTTTTTTGTTGTTCCGAAAGTAATAAGCGTAAAGATCGGCCAGATTGAGAAACGGTATGGTGCTTTTCGGACTGATAACGGCGGCGAAATTCCAAGATTCAGCCGCGCCGTCATAATCCCCTATCATTTTTTGCAGAATTCCGAGCTGCAGCCAGCGGTCAAAATCATTATGATTGTCTTTAAGCGCGGCTGAAATTTCTTTAATCTCGGAAACAAACTTTTCTTTTTCGCCTTCGCTAAGATTGGCGCTGACTTTTACGGGTCGGTCAAGATTCGGGACATTGGGCTCGACAGCCGCGTAAGTTTTGTTTACCGCTTTTTCCTGGACTTTTACTTGCCCGTAATCCGGTTTGTCGTTTATGACTTGTCCGGAATTCGGCTCTGTCACAGCCTGATTTTGAATGCCGTTAAAATCGCGCCAGACAAAATAACCAGCCGCGGCTGAAACCAAAATTAAAGCCGAAACAACAAAAATATTTCTTTGGCTCAAAAATCGCATTGACTCTTATCCTATCAACCGCGGCCGCGGCGGTCAATCACTAGCAAACGAAAATCCCCCATCCGCCGTGGCGGAGGGGGATTTTCTTAACCTTAGCTAATCCACAAGGATGATTAGTTCGGGCTGGTGAAGTACTCGGCTGTCATATTGGTCAAAGGTAGACCGGGTACGAAGTAACCGTTGGTAAAGTCGTAGCTGCCGAGTTTGGCCGTAGAATCGTTGGTTGTCGTTGAGTTCGGCGACCAGATGAAATCATTGTGCGTAGTTTCAGTGTCAGCATCGGAGGCCGCGAACATGTTGCCGGTAGAGTTGGTGGTCAGCACGGCCGGATAAGCGGCATCGCCTTCAAGCTGGGCGCTGAGAGTTTCAACACCAGTAGCAGATTCAACCTCGGATATGGTGGCTCTGAAATCAAAGTATCTGGTAGCTCCGGCCGGAACAATATAGGTCGTGGTCGCGGTGTGGCAGGTAGTCGCAGTCTTCTCCATATATATGCTTACAGTATTCGGCTTAAATCCACTAGCTGCGGCGGCAATTTTTCTAGAAGCAGAAGTTACTGCGCCATCGCTGATACAATTACCGGAGTTTAAGAGACCGTTTGAGGAGAAGTTGGAATCGGCCGCAGCGAATGAAGAATCGGTGTAAACATAGAGACCGTAAGCTGAAGTCGTAGCTGTAATTGAAGACGAACCCATAAGGAAGGTAAACTTGTAAAGCGCGACATCACGGTCGTTAGCTTTGACTGAAAAGCGGTACAAAGGTTTGTCAGACTGTGAGCCGACAAGCAAAGCGTTGGAAGGCACTGACATTTTGGCCAATGTCGGGTAGCCGCGCATAATCCTGACGCCGGCTGACGTAGTGTCAGATCCGGTAGGTGTAACATTGTTGCCTGAAGCGGCGCCAACGCCGTAAGTTCCATTGGCAAGACCGGTGGCTCCGCCGTCGTAATCAATCTTCAAGAGATCTCCTGACGCGGTAATAGGACCGTTGGTACTAACTGCGGCAATATTGCCTTTAACAATCAAAACCTTGGAATCATCGCGAGGAACCGTAAAGCCGGTAATGGAGCTGGATGTCGCGAATTGGCTGGTAGCGAGAGGAAATACCGCCGAGCCCACCTGAACTCCGCTGGTATCCCACAAAGTAACTTCTTGTCCAACCAAGTCAGCCATTGTGTTTGAAGCTGTTCCATTTCTTTGAAGCACGACTTTCCGAAGATTAATATCTTCGTTAGCGGCGGTAAACTTGATGCGGGTCAGCTCAACGCCGGCGGCTCCGGCTGAAACTAACTTGTAAGACGGACTGGACGAATCAAGAGAAACCGCAAGCGTGCCTCCGGTGGCGACGGTCATATATTGACCTTCACCGTCGGTAAAGGAGCTGGTGGTCACAGCGCTCGTTCCGCTGGTTAATCCGGTAGCGCCGGTGTAATTGCTGTCTTCGGCGCCATCAATGCCCCATGCGTAGTTTCCGCCCGAAGTAGCGGAACCGGAAACATCGCATTTAAGCGTAAGAGTCTTGGTAGTGCCTTTTGCAAGCGTTATTCCTGAGCCGTCAAAGACAAAGCTGGTTGTTGAACTTTTTGCTGAAGGATTTTTGATATTGGCGGTGTTTATAATCGTTGCGCCATCATATACCTTGCAATTGGTAAGATCTGTTGCCGCAGCGCCTCCGCCGATGCCGTATTCAAGCGGGAGATTGACAACTCGGATGTCTTCTCCGGAACCGGTTACGTCAAGAATATAATTGGCAAATGCAAATTGGGAAGCGCCTTGAATAACGGTCTGGGCTATCGGAATACTGGAAACTGAAACGCTGAATGTGCCGGTTTTGACCGTCATCTGGCTGAATGTAATCACAGAATTCGGATCCACGCTGATTGACTTGCCGGTATTAAGGCCAGTCGCGCCTCCGAAGTTTCGCGGAGTGGTGGATGCCTGAATAGTGTCATTGTTGTCAATATCTGTTCCGACTTTGCCTTTCAAAACATAATTATGAATGCCGATCGGGAAAGTGATGGTGTCGGTAAAGATAATTTCACCGTGCGATGTGCCTGTGGCTCCGCCGGTGTTGACTTCTGTCGTTACGCCGTCGGATGGACCGGCAATAACCGCTCCGTTTTCGTCGTAGACCGAAACACTGGTGATATCCGAAACATCGTCTCCAGAATCTTTACTGCCAATTGTAACGTTAAACGCCAAACGGGTAATTGAAATCGGCTCGCCTCTGACGTCAGTGGTGAAAGACGCCAATGCCTGGCCTGCCAGGCTTACGCCGATATTTTGAGACGGCGCCAAAGTTGAGTTCGTTGAAACCGTAATGGTTCCGGACGATATTAGAACTTCAGCGGCATCATAGTAAGGATCGTCGGTCGTGCGAAAAGCTGCGGCGTCGGCCGTTGTTCCTGAACCGAACGGCGGAGTAATGCCGTAGCCATAAAGCGCGCCGTTAAAGGCGACATCAGTTCTCTTTTGAATATCAAAGTCAACCGTGCGGGCAGAACCGCTTAGAATATCTCCTTTAATTGTAAATTCTTTGGAAAATCCTTTGGCAATAAGAAGTCCTTTTCGGCTATTTTCAGTGCTGAAGTCGGCGGTATAATACTTGCCGTCAGCGCTTACAATCGGATTGTACGAACTTCCATTGGCCAAAACCTTGACACTTCCTAAGTCATCTTTGGAAGCGGAACCGGACTGGTACCACCTCAAATATTTGACATAAGTGTCTTCAGCCGAACCTGTGGTGAATTTAACTGACGAGAAAGTGTAATCTTTTGTTCCGACTTCTTTGGTCTGGGATGAACCCGGATCCAAAGCTCCGCGGGCAACGGTGCTGATTGAACCGATGGTCAATGTCTCGTTTACGGTATGGCCCGCGCCGACAATCGGAAATGTGCCGTTAACTGTAGCGTTGGCGGCAACGGCCGCGATAGACAGATATGCGACCTGTCCGCCGTATCCTGAACCTGAAGTTTTGGAATTACCGGCAAGAACCACTGTTTTGGTTTGTCCGGCTTTAACCGTAAAGTCTTCAGTCAGATATGCCTGATGAAGAGAATTAAGAGTCTTGACAACGCCGATCTGCATTCCTTTGTCGTCCAAAAGGACGATTCCTGAAAACGCGGCGTCGGCCGCAAGACCGGTTCGTTCAACCGTAACTGAATCCACGGTCACATCGCCGTCCGAAGAGGCGGTTAAATTCATAACCGTGAATGGAACGCGGGTTGAATTGTCCGGGAACAAACTGCCTGACGGCTGAATTCCGGCAGTAACTGTCAAACCGGATCCGACCGACGTTACAACAGTACCCGGAATTGTCGGAGTTGTCGGAGTTGTCGGAGTTGTCGGAGTTACACCGGCAATCGCGCTATACTTGGTTCTTGAAATTGAACCGAAGTAGCCGGCCGCCGGCGAAACGCCGTTAGCAGCCTGCCAAGCGGCAACCGCTGATTTGGTTATAGAACCAAAATAACCGGTTGCTCCGCCGCTGAAAGTGAAATGGCCCGTTCCGGTCAAATAATTCTGTAAACATTTCACGTCATCGCTTTTAGAACCCATTGTCAGGTCGCTGGTGAAACTGCATGATACCGCTACCGGAGTGCCGCCTTGCAAAGTCGTCAATTGCGACTGCAGCTGGTTAATTTGCGCCAGCAATGCCGCAATCTGGGCTTGCAAATCAGAAACAGTTTGAGCTCCGGCAATTAGCGGCGCGAAATAAACCGCGCCGGCTATCAACGAAGCAGTAGCTAATCCAAGAGCCGCAGAAACAATCTTATGCTTCTTGGTTCTTTTTAATGAATTACTCATAAATAACTTTATTTAAGATCTTCTTTCATCCCGCATTGCGGGATTTCGGAAGAACTTTCCAGAGATCATACTTAACCTCGACAAAGTTAAGATTCTCTCTTTTAAATAATCCAGACTAATAAACATTTTCGGTAATGAAGTTCGTCCCACTATATAATCCCGAAGGTTTATATATTTAATCGACCGGGTTTGAAACTTCAGTAATAAGCAAAATGAAAATCGATCAAAATCTTTTTATTCAATTGTCAAAGTGCCAGAGTTTCCAGACCTTTTAAAACAGATTCTCAAATATGCCAAATTCAGCCATTGTCTGGCCTTTTCCAAAATACGCTCTGCGACTCAAACAATCGCACATTCATCCGTTTCTGAAATTCACTGACATTCAGTGTAATTTAATTATAATCTTTGTTTTAATCCGCGTAAAATAGTCAGTTGTGGATAACTTTTTTAATTCGCGCGGAACTCTTTTAAAATACTAAAATTAGAGCATCTAAGTCAACTTCGTTAAAAACAGACTATTTTTAACATAATTAGTCAAATTCGGTATAAGGCTGCAATGCTGTATTTAAGAGATGAATTTATACTTTCTCCATCTTTTATCGCCTTCTTTCAATAAAAGACCCTCACTCGCCATACCGGCTAAGTCGCGCTGAATCGTTTTTTCGCTGATCTGGCCGCCAAATTCTTGAGTAAGCTCGCCAATGCTTACCCAGTCGCGGTTTTTAATAATAGAAATTATCTTGTCGCGCCGTTCATTTAAGCCATCTGATTTTTCTGATGGTTTTTCTTTATTTTCAAGTATTCCATGTTTTTTTATTTCTTTTTGTATTTGTATAGTTGTTTTTTCTTGTTCTTGTTGTTTTTGTCCATTAGAAATATGTCCGATAGGCGTTTGTCCGATAGATAAAACAGCGATTGTTTCGGTAAGAAGTTCCGAGTTCCGGGCAGTCATAAAGTCAATCAAAGATTCATATTCCCTCTTTAATACCTGAAAATTGGCTTCGGATATAAATGATCCTGACGATGCCAAATCTAAAACCCGGACGGCATGTTTGATTTGGTCGGATATCAATTCAAGCATTCTCAACCGTTCATTTGGAGCAGACGACTTGATTTTCAAAAGAGAATTGAATATTTCAAGACCTTCGCGGCGAAGCAGCCATTTTAAAGGCTCTTTTTCCGAAAAAAGATCAGTTACCCGGTAAAGAGCCTCAGTAATCTTCTGGGTCCGTTCATAAATATGCTCCAGATAGCCATCTTCGTTTTTAGACATAATGTTATTGTAAATCCTGTTAAAACTTTGTAAATAAATAATCGTCTTTTGGGTTATTGTAAAATAATACGATCTGCGTTTACAATAATAGTAAAGAGGATTGATTACCTTGAAAATTTAAAATGATGGTGAAAGACAATGAAAAAAATAATTGCAGTATTTTTATTTTTTTTAATTTCCGGCTGCGCCGCCCATTTTCCGAAGGAAAAAGAATGGAAACAAACGCCGATTAGCCAGACGGATAAAATTGAATTCATCTTGCAGGGTGATTTCAAAAACATTGACGAATTTATCCAAGCCGCAGATCAATTAAAAGAAGGAATGAGTCTGGAAGAAGTAAAAAAACTCGGCTTTAGCGCTAACGGAGCCAAGATGAAATATAATTGCAGCAAACTCGGCTGGGTAGAAGCTTCGGAAATAGTGCTACAAAATACTCATTTGATGATAGATTTTGAATCATTGGAAGAGATTATCCAAGGAAAAAAACAATATGAGGGAATTGAGTGTCAAGCTGTTGATATAAAAAGCCGTCGGGACAGGTATTTAACCTATTTCAATAATCTTGACACTTACAGAGTGGGGCGCCGCATAAAATTAGTGTTGATTTTTAAAAATGGAATACTATTTGGGATCAACATTAATGATAAACCGGTAAAGGAGCACGAGCGCGAAAGCGCCTTCGGAAAAGTCATCGGCGACATCTTCTCTCCGCCGGAAATAAGACCGAATATGCAAATTAAATAAATCCCCGCGCTTATGCATAAGCGCGGGGAAAATAGCGAAAGGAGAACAATACAGATATGATTGAAATATCCTGGAGAATATGCCAAAAACACAAAAAAATCCTAAAATCGCCGGGAAGCGAATGGATTGATTATGATTTAAAGTCGCTGGTTACGCTTCTATTGACAACCGAAAAAAGAACATATTATATGAATACAGTTAAAAGCGATTGTCCGGAATGCGAAAAAGGAGGAGAAAAAATGGATACTTGTGATTTTTTACTGAGTATATGCAACAAACACAGAAAAATAGAGTTTATGGAAGAATGGAGGGATTATGAAACAACAATGGAAAAACTGATGTCATTTGACGCAAAACATTACGATATAGACGTCAGTGAACAAAGATGTCCGGAGTGTCCCAATGAAATCAAAAAACCGAGCTAAAAGCCGGCTCATAAAATAAAGGCTAAAGAGGAGGAATATCAGCTTGAACTGATTTATGCCTCCTCTTTTTTATTATCCCGCGGCAGTGGGATTTAGAGATTCTTTAATTCAGCGTCCAGACTTTGAAATTCTTTGTCTAAATCCAATGTTTCTGTTTCCTCCAACGCTTGGTTGATGGAAGCGGTGGAGTCTTCTTTTAGCGAGACAGCCTGGTTTTCCGGAGAAGCCGGCGCCCCTTTTTTCTTTACGAGATATTTCGCGGCAATAACGCCCGCAACAATTGCTATAATAACAATGATTGAAATTAAAAATCTTTTGTTCATATTGTTTTCATTTTTTTATTCACTCGGCGTTTCGACCGGTGTTGCGGCGGCCGGAGCCGGAGCAATTGATACTTCCAGTTCGTCAACTCGCGGAATTTGAGCCAAAGCCACCGCCGCCTT
>JBBTTU010000004.1:0-97290 GCA_038064075.1 Patescibacteria group bacterium | reverse complement strand
GGAATTAAGAAGTTTTTGCAAACGCATAACATCTTCACCGCGAGAACCAACAGTCAAAACTCGATTAAAAGCCGGGCTAACAGCCATTGCTTGGGCTGATGGTTGAGCCGCGGCTGAAGGAACAGCCGGAGCCACTGTCGGCACAGCAGGAGTCGCGGCCTGCAAAGGAACATAGGGAGCTGAGCCTCCACCTCCGCCTCCTCCTCCACCACCGCCGCCACCTCCACCTCCGGCGGCGCAAGTGTCAGATAGCATGGTAATCGTAGTCGTGGCAAAAATATTATTTGAAGGATTGGTGATGGTGTAAGTTGACGCGCTGGAACTGCAATTCAATGCAGAAGTTATTGAAGCCGGTTCGGTAACATCAAGCTTTCGGCGATCGGTTGAAGAGATTTCAATTGAAGCGCCCGGAGACATTCCGACATCAAAACTGCTGCCGCCAACCTCAATCATATCGGCGTTAATGCCGGCGCCGACAACATCAAGAGTGCTGCTGCCGATAGTTATTTTACCGCCGGTCCCGAATGAAAAATCGCCCAAAGCCGCCAGCGCCGCCATTGGCGCCAGAAGACTTCCAGCTAAAATCGTTAAGTATATTTTTTTCATGGGAGTAATAATTTAGTTTTAAAAACTAAACTAAATTATTTGATGCCGTAGAAATTGAGAGTAAAGTTGCCCGGGTTTGTGCCACCGACTACCGCGGTATTAACTATAGCAACACCAATGGTATTGAGCGCGGTTGAAGAAGCTCCGATTATTTTGAAATTTATTCCCCCGGGGAAAGAACTCGTTGCCTGAACAAAAACTTTATAATCAGTGGTTATTCCTTCTGCTGATGCACAAGGAATACCGCCCGTGGTTGAAGCCGTGATAGCCACACCGACCACAGTGCAAGTGCCATGGATAATACCCGCAATATTCGGCGAGCTTGTGCCGATACCAACCAAATTATTGCCCGGTGAAATAACAAAGGTATTAGAATCAAAATTAAGACCGGTAGTAATAGCCACGGTTGAAGTCGCGGTTGAAGTAAAGCTCGAAGCCGTGCCGCGCACCGTAAACGTGTCGCCATTGGCGTCTCCTGCCGTAACATTTCCGTTAAATGAGGCGGCGCCGGTAAACGTTGACGCTCCGGTAACTGTCAGAGTGGTGTTGAAAGTTGAAGAAGCGGTGGCTGTGAGATTAGTAGCTGTCAGAGCAGCAAGAGTGGAAGCGCCGGTAACATCAAGTGTTCCGCCGGTATTAATATTCGTGCCTATCGTGGTCGCGCCGTAAGTTATGAGCGCCACCGCGACAAACGACAAAACCGTGGCGGCAATAATACCGCTGGTCCGCTTAGTATCAAAAAAACTTGATATATTTTTTTGCATATTCATATTTTCGACTTATAAATTAATTAAAAAATTAATAATAAAACTTTATATTAAGACTATTTAGACGCCGAACTTAGCGTCTTTATTTAATTATCTTATTTAATCTAAAAAGCCGCAAATGCGGCCTGTGGATAACTTCCATGGCAAAATTGTTCCGACCTTCAATCTCGGACACCCTCGGTTTCCGACGCTCGCTTCGCTCGCTGCCTTCCGACACGGAACAATTTTGCGAGAGTTAACAAACTATTTTCACTCCTTTATTGCACCGGATTCCGGCCGGCTTTTATCTCATTTATCAAAAACTCGCCGTTTTCTTTAAATTGAGGATTAAGTTCAATCGCTTTTTCAAGTTCCTGTACGGATTTTTTTCGTTCGCCCAGCTTAAGGAAAGTAGCGGCCAAATTTACGTGATATTGCGAGTTATTAGGCTCCCGCTTTATAATTTCAAACCAAATGTCGCGAGCCCGGTCGTATCTGCCGATTCTGACATAAGCGTTTATAAACTGCTGATCAGCCACTAAAACAGTGCCAAAATGCTTAATTAAAGCCTCTTCAGCTTCATTTACGCCGCCATTCATAATAGCGAGTGTCGCGAAATTTTTAACGGCTTGAGGATAGCTTGGATCCAAATCATAAGCGGTTTTTACGGTTTCGTAGGCCTTTTGAATATCCCCTAAAACCAAATAAGAATCGGCCAGAAGAAAAAGTATTGGCTGTTTTCTGGGTGAAAGTTTCAAAGCGTTCTCAACTGCCGTCAGCGCTTCCTGGCGCCGTCCGGCATTAGTGTACATTGCGGACAAAAATATATGTCCGCGGGCGTCATCAGGCGATTCTTTTACCTGTTTTTCAAGTTCGCTAATGGACAAATTATTAACCTTGTCTTTTAACGGCTGCGCGAGATTTGATTTCGTAACAGCGTTGGCATAAGCGCTTAATTGTTCTCTTGCTTCTCCGCTGCCAAATGTCCCTAAACTTACGGACTTATTAAAATCAGACAAAATAAGGTCAATATTTTGTCCTTGAACACCGGCGTCCTTTAGCATTTCTAAAAGCGAAGTATTGGCCAATATCGGCTTAATGTTTAAAAAATATATGCTGAATATCAGTAAAAAAGCCAAAATAGCGGAAAAAAAGGAATAGACAGAAGCAAAATCAGCGTTTTTGAACCAAACCGGCTTTTTCAACCATGCCTTGTTTTGTCCATTTGATCCGCCATAATAAATAAAGTGAATAAAGGCCAGAATTGAAAAAAACATCAGGTACGAAATTAAATTATCAAAAACAAAAAAGTTGTGGAAGATATAAGCGGCAAAAAGCGATGTAAAAATAGCGGCGGTTATTAAATTTTTGATATTTTTATCAGCATTGTAGCCGCGCCAAAGCGCGTAAATAGCCGTTATAAATATACCCAAATAAGCCAAAAGTCCGATAGCTCCGCCGTGTATCAGCCAATCAAAAATTATGTTGTGAGAGCGGTCAAACCACTGCTCTTGTGGCCATAAAGACGGCTGATAGTATTTGTTAAAAACTTGGTTATAATTTTCAAGACCCCAGCCGAAAACCGGTCTTTCTTTAAATCCTTCAAAAGACATTCTCCATATCGTAAAGCGCGACTGAACCGTTCTGTCCCGAAAACTTAAATTGCTAAAACGGGCAAAAACCGGATTTTTGATGATAAAATCTTTATTTTGAACCAAAAGGAAAGCGGCGACAAAAAGAATAACGCCGCCGACGGCGCAGAGCGAAGCGATTTTAACCCGTCGGTCTTTGGACAAAAAAGTCAAAAGCAAAACAAAAAGAATAACGCCGCCGATTAGGCCCAAAATCGCGCCTCTGGTTCCGGTTAAAAAAATGATTGGAATTTCAAAAATAACCAGGGCTGCAAAAATATTTTTCAGCCATCTTTTATCCTCTGAAAAATAAAGGTGAGCGGCAATAAAGGCGGCAAACATCATAAAAATAGCCATGTAGCTGGCGTTGCCGAAAGTGCCGTCGGCTCTGGAGCCGCTCTGGGTTGATATGGCCGCAAAACCTAACACCTGCAAGTAGCCGTAAATAGCCATGGCCGCGCCGGAAACAGAAACAAGATACAGAAACCGGCGCCATTCTTTTTGAGAGATAAAAATGCTGGATAAAACCAGAAAATAAGCAAAAAGGTGCAAGTGACCGATCAAACCCTCCATCCGTTCGTAATTAGACCAAAAACTGCGATAAGGGTTGTCTCCGAAAATTGTTGAAAGCGTAAGAATCAAAACCGTTGCCGCGAGCGCGTATAAAACCGGGGACTTTTTTGGCCGATATCGGCTGTCGGCCATTGCCAAAACCAACCAAAGGGCAAAAATAATTTCAACAATTATCCGAAAAAAGAAGTTCTTTCCGGTAATAAACGGGAAGAACATTGTTGAAGAAACATAAAAAGGCGTAATTAAAACTATTGCAAAAAGGCCGATTACTATCGCCCACTTCAAGTATTTGGAAAACATTTATCCATTATATTCTTTTGCTTGACGACTGACAAGACAAAAAAAACCAGAGTCCAAACTCTGGTTTTTTTTGTCTTAAAAACGAGGATTTTAACGGCTCTCTTCCTTTTTTCCAAAAAAAGTTTCGGCTTCGGCATCCTCATAATCAACAATCGGATTGACTCTGGCAACCAGCTCCGCGCGGCCGCCATTGATTTTCAGATGCAGAGAATCCAAAGGCCTTAAAAACCCTCCGAATTCAGAAACATTAACGCCTAGAATTTTTTCCGCCGCCGCCTCAATTTGCGGAGAATGTCCGCAATAAACGGCTGTTTTTCCGGAGACCAGCAAATCTTTAATTTCACGGGACATTCTTTCGGCCGTAGTCGTATGAAGAAACTCTTCTTCATCTTTTCCGCCAAACTTATCCAAAAAATGATAAGTCTGATTCAAAGCGAAACCGCGCCAGTGGCCGACTTTTTTATGAATCTCAACTACCTGCCTTTCAACCGCCTCGGATATGCGATTTGCGTCAAGATCGGTTTTGCAAACAAAAGTTTTCGGATCAATGCCGGGAAAAATAATCTGCAAAGTCCGGCCGGTGCGGATTTTACTGGTGCATAAAAGAACCGGCTCGACGTTGCCATCTAAATCAAAAACAGAATTTAAAACAGTTCTATATTCCTTGGCCAAACGTTCCCCTTCCGCGGAAAGAATACTTTCATTCCCGCCGGCTTTCGGCGCATGGCGCATCAATGCCACGTTCGCGCCTTGATTTAAAGCGTATTTCCAAATTTCCAGCAGTTTATTAGAATCTTTTAAACGCATATTTTCTCCTTTATTTGAATTTAAAATACCGATTCTCACGCAAATAAAGCATAAATTTTTTATTCCAGCAAGTACCCTATGTATTTAAACAGTTCTTCGCGCTCCACCGAACTCTTGTTGCCCACTATATTAACGGCGATGGCGGCGGCGATATTGCCGACAAAAGAAACCAAATCAAGTTTAAAACCGGCGGCGGCGCACGGAGCCGAAAGGCATAAAAAGGCGTCGCCGGCGCCGACGGCATCGGTTATTTTTCCGGCAAAAGCCGGAATCCTTTTGATTTCCTCGTTTTTGCCGCAAGCGATCAAGCCGCGTTTGCCCAAAGTAATAACCAGCTGTCTCGGGGATATTTGTTTGAACAGCTTTAATAAAATATTTTCAATCGGAGAATAATCGTCCTGCATGGCAAGCCTGGCCTCTGATTCATCAAGCGAAACATAATCGGCATTGCCGTATTTAGTGATGTAATTAAAGCCGGCGTTGCCGCTGTTGGTCTGGGCGGTAACGGCCAGAAATTTTGATTTCCGGCCGATAAGTTTGATCATATCCGGAAGAAGAAATCCGTGGCCGTAATCAACTACGACCACCAGATCAAATTTCCCTATTTTTTGAGATAAATATTTTTTGACCTTATCTTTAACGTTTTCGGATATCGGCCCTTTGACAAACTCATATTCCTCAAAAAATTTGACAAACGATCCTTCATCCAAAAAACGCCTTTTAACAATGGTCTTCTGTTCCAGCGAATAAAAAATGCTGGCTTTGACATTCGGTTTAAGGCATTTTTTGACCATGGCGTCTTTTGAATTTTTGCTTCCCAGAACGGTCACCAGCTCCACGTCTCCGCAAACAGTCGCGACATGATTAGCGCAGGCCGCGGCGCCGCCGACAAATTCTTCCTTATTTTTATAATGAGCGGCGACCACATGGGATTTGGCCGGTTTGCCCAAAGGAGAAACATAGCGGTATTCATCAATTATAGTTTCGCCGATAACCAAAACTTTCATTTTCTTGAGTTTTTCCAGATTTATAAGAACATCGGAAACATTATACCTTTTCTTGAAGTCGGATATGAAAGCGGCGGCGCTGTCGGGCGCAATATTGAAATATCTGTTAAGGGCGCTTTCCGAATGAATCGGCAAAATTTTGGTAAAAATTAATTTTCCGCCGGCGTTCTCGGCGGCTTTTTTATCCCGGCTGACGCCGCTTAACGGGTCTTTCAATTGCGACGCCGAATCTTCTCCTTTGACATAAATATCCGGACGCAATTGTTTAATGATTCCCCACGGCCCGAAATCATGGCATAAAATGACGTAATCAACCGGTTCAAAGAAAGCAATGGTGCCGGCGCGGATCGACTCTTTAAAAACCGTCTCGGCCAAACCCTTGCGCACAAACTTGTCGGCAATCACCGAAACTATCAAAATGTCTCCCTGCTTTTTAGCCTCGTTTAAATAATGCAAAAGGCCGTGATGCAGCCAATCAAAAGCGCCGTGAGCCAAAACAATTTTTTTGCCTTCTTTTTTCAAATCGCCGACTATTTTTACCAGCTCTTGAATATTTTTTATTTTATGTTTTGACATAAATACAAAATCGCTCTTTAAAAGGGGTAATTATATTTAACCACAATATTAAAAAAATAAAAGCGGCCTGATTTTTAGGCTTTTTTCAGGTATTTCAAAAGCGGTTTGACCTGATCGGCAAAAGATTTTGTCCCGTCAATTTCAAAAAAAACTTCATCACCCTTAACCGGATGTTCCTCTTCGTTTTTTATCCGGTGCAGATCATAAACAAAAGTTCTTGGAAAAAATTTTTTCAAATCGCCGGGATGATTTTTATGTCTGGTTTTCACTCTTTTTACGGCGGTTTTTATCGGAACTTTAAAACACAAGATAATCAATTTGGCGCCGTATTTTTCAGCCAAATCCGCCAATCTTTTTCTGAAAACTCTTTTTGTGAAATTGGCGTCATAAATAAGATTAAAGCCGTTTCTAAGGAAAAGAGAGGCAAAATAATCCATAATCTTAAAAAGCAGCCTGACTTCTTTCCGGGAATGAGTCGGCTTTTCAAAAATGCTGAATTTGGCGTCATCGGTGTTCAAATGCAAAAAATTGTATTTTTTGACCAGATTAAGGGCAAATTGAGTTTTTCCGGAACCGGGATGGCCGAACATTATGAATAAAACTGGCTGGTTTTTAATTTTCATTTTTATTTATAATGAATTAAACAGCAACATTTGTAAATCCCCACACTTATGAATAAGTGTGGGGATAAATTTCAATGATTATTTATTTGCAGGAAATTGTTGGGAAATGGCAAATTTCAATCTCGGCCATATTCCCTTAAGTGATTCCTTTGATATTAAAAACGCATGAGCGTTTTTAATGCGGTATATTTCGGCCGGATTAAGCCACTGCTTGAGCGTGAAATACATTACGAAATACGCTTTGGTGGACCACTGCCACGGCAATCTGATAAGAAATTTGGTTACCAGCCAGAACCACTTCGGAGCGATGACTTCTCTGACAAAATAGTTTTGCCGGCTCCCCAGCCAAACGCACCACAGCGCCAAAAAAGCGAGATTTTGGCTCATTCTCTTTTCACCAGGCTCAAAACAATCAAAAATTGACGTATTCTGGTAGCTTGACGGCATCTTATCAATATCGCCGTTGAAAAAACCGTTCTCCTGGCAATACTTGCCAAGCTTGGTTCCGGGGTAAGGCGCCAGCATCGGACACTCAAGATAATGGACTCTGGCCTTCATGGCAATGTCCACCGATTCTATATCCCGATCTATTGAGAACTTGGACAGATTGTATTTGATAATCTCTTCGTCTTTGATCGGCACTGAAAAAATCACGTTGCTGAAAGTTTTGATTCCCAGTTCCCAGGCCAAGCGGTGCGCAAAAATAATCTCTTCATCAGACATGGAGCGTTCAAGCACTTTTTCCCGGACATACTCGTTGCCGCCCTCAATGGACATGGTCAAAGAGCAGCAGCCGGCCTCTTTTAAAAGGCGCAATATGTCCGGATCTTTGGCCACCAGATCGGCGCGCGTCAAAACAAAAAACGGCAAGCCGATCTCTTTGGGCCATTTCTCGGCAAACTCCCGGAGTCTGGCGCCCTCTTTGCCTTTGGAAGAAAAAATAAAAACATCGTCATAAATCTTCCAAAAACGGGTCGGCCAACGCTTGGCGACGTATTTACACTCTTCAATTATCCGGTCAATGCTATAGTTGTGCAAAGCCGGCCCCATGCCATGATAGATCTCCTTAAAAACTCTGTTAAAACAATAAGTGCAGAAAAAGGGGCACCCTCTCCGGGTCATTATGGTCCTTTTTCCGATCGGGTTTATGCTGTCAAAATTTGTTCTGTTTTGATGCAGTTCCCAGTCAAAAAAAGGAAGATCGTCCAGGCAACTCTTGTGAGTTGCATCAAAACAAGTTCTTTCTCTGACATTAATTGCTTTATACTTAATATAGTTTTCGCCCCCAAATGAGGCAGGCTTGACAACGCTGCTGAAATTTTCCTGAGTAACTATGTTAAAAATATAATTAATGTTTTTATTTCCTTCCATGGCCGAGAGCAATTCAACCCAAGCCAAATCGCATTCGCCGACGCCAACGGCGTCAAGAACGCTGCCGCGAAGAACTTCGGGCGCGAACGTGCAGTGGGGGCCGCCCATAATTATAAAGATTTTCTTGCCGATTCTTTTTTCAACCAGCCTTATCTCTTTAGCCATTTCCAGATTATCAACATGTTCGCCGGTCATGGCGCTGATAGCCACGATATCCGGTTTGAATTTTTCCAGTTTCTCGGCAAAACGGCCTTCTTTATAGACAATCATATCGCGCTTGGCATACGGAAAGTGTTTCTTGGTTAGGGCCGAAAGAAGCATCAAAGACATTCTTTCGGTGCCGGCAAGCTGATAGAGCGCAAAAGCGATTTTCATAGCATCTCCTTTTTAAAAGGGCTTTTTGATTTTAAATTCTCTAAAAGAATTATGGATATTTTGAGACTTATGTCAACCCCGTCAGGTTCTGCTTTTTTTCGGCGCGTTTTTTACAAGTCTTTCAAGAGTTTTTTCAAAACATTCAAGATTCCGGATAAAAGTCTGGTCATCCGATTTGTGCCATCCGCTCAAAAATTCTTCAAGTTTTTCCGGACTTGAACAGGCTTCAACGAAACCGGCCAGCGGCGCGTAATCAATGTCGCCCAGCCACTTTCTGACGCTATTTAAGTTTTGAGGGCTTACGGCGGTTGATTCATCCAATATGAATTTAACGTTTCTGGGCAGAATTTTCAGGCATTTTGCGACTTCTTTTTGATAAGCCGGAGAAACTT
Organism: Patescibacteria group bacterium; assembly: GCA_038064075.1. Classification (GTDB taxonomy): domain Bacteria; phylum Patescibacteriota; class Minisyncoccia; order HO2-45-28; family HO2-45-28; genus JBBTTU01. Next base: position 88,283 of record JBBTTU010000004.1, on the reverse strand, counting down.
CCAAGGCCGGCCGGGGAATTTCAAACAACAGATAATTCCTTAATTTTTGCAAACCGAAAGCCAGCTCCAGCTCCTTGGAATCGGCGAGTAATACCAGATGAGGCCGCAAAATATCAACGAAATCGGGACCCAAAAACATTTTGTAGCCGACCTCCCTGCCGAAGCCCCCGGCTCTTTTTGGATTAAACGGCACAAAATATTCGTCAAAAACCACAAAGCGGCAGTCGGAGGCGTGAAGATAATCCAAAACAAAAACATCGGCGAAAAAACGCCCTTCTTTCAAAAAATCAATTTCCTGATAGAGTTTCCTTATTTCTTTCTGAAAAGCCAGAATATTGGGACGAATGGCGATATCAAGCGGCAAGCGACGGCGAAAATAGATTATGCCGTCAAGATCGCTTAAGCCGACGCGCCAGTTGCCGAGGTAAGAACCGTAAACCAAAAAACTGACTTCATCGGACAAACCGGTTTTCTCAAAAATTTCAACCAGTTTTTTTATCACTTTTCCGCAATCTTCTTTTGTAACCGCGTAATTTTTGCTCATTTTGAAAATTATTGATGCCGGATCGGCGGCAAAATCAGGCGCACCCGCTTAAAATGGATCTGCCAAAAAATACTGGCTAAAGTTCCCAAAGCCTGAAATACGCTTTTCATCCTGAAAGTTTTGCCGGCATAGGGCGTATAGCGGATTATTTGCGGTATTTCTATGTATGGCGCGCCGGATTTGATAAGGTGTATCAGCATTTCAGCGGCATAGGCCGGGTTCTTGGCCGAAAAAGGAACCATCTTTGCCCACTTCACCGGCAATATTGAAGTGCCGTTATAATATTTAAGTTTCAGGCCGAACAGCAAGTTGCACAGCGCCACAAAACTTTTTGAAGCAAATCTTAATCTGAAAGGCCTGGCTTCCGGATTTTGAGTGTAAACGACAACCAGCGGAGCCTTACCGACATGACGCAAAACGTGAACTATTGAATCATAAATATTGTCATTGTCGCCGGGCAGCATCATTATGTAATCCTTTGCGGCAATTTTCAAAGTTTCCTGATACTGAATTCCGAAACCCGGCAAGCCTTGAATCGCCAAGTGCTTGACATTTTTATCGTTTTTTGCGATTTCGGCGGCAATTTCCGGCGCGCCATCATGACTGCCGTCGGGATTGGTAACCGTGCTTAAAATAATTTCATAATCGTCTATGCCGGCCTCGCGCACGGCTTTGGCCGCGTTTTGGTAAGCGGCTCTGATATGTTCGGCTTCGTTGTAAATCGCCATAAAAATGGTGATGGAAGGCTTATTGGTCATAGACTTTATTATACAAAATTTTTCAGCTGAGATGGGCTTGATCATTCCAAACCGACAGTTTCCATGACAGACCGCTTTCTTTACGTTCAAGATTCAAAACCGTTATTCCGGTATTTTCCATATGAAACTTTTGAGTGAACTGCCGGCATTCATGCCCGGTCAGTTTATCTCCAAAAATCAAATAAGCCATAATGACCGCCATGAAAAAGCCGTGGGTTACCGCAAGAATGTTTTGCTCGGGCCTGGCTTGCAAAAAAACCAAAGCCCGGGCAGCCCTATTTTTTAAGTCTTCAAAATTTTCTTCGTCGGAGAACCGGAAATTTTCAATATGAAAATTATTTTTGATTATTCCTTCTATCCGCAGAATTTCCGGATCATTTAACGACTTGCCGATCTGTTCTTTCGGCCGTCTTCTCTCCATTAAAAGATCGGAAGTTTCAAGAGGTCTGTTTATTTTTTTTACAATGATATCCGCGGTTTCTTTGGCCCTTTTTATCGGGCTTGAAATAACGACGTCAATAAGCGATTTTGCCAGCTTTTCAGCGACAAAAAGAGATTGTTTTCTGCCGTTATCGGTCAGGGAAGAATCATGGCCTTGCAGCACGGCCTTTTCATTATCTTCGCTTTCGCCATGCCTGATGAAATAAATTTTCTTCATACAAGATTTTTTGCTTTAATTAAAAATTAAAGCAAAAAATCTTGAAAAAGTAAAGATCAAAAAAAAATATCAAATTTCCTTTAAGGCTTCTTTTGAACGCAGCGTAAAATCCAAAATCCAGTTGCAGATGAAAAGATGGGCGCTTTCAACTATACGATAAGAATTGGATGGAACGTAAAAATTCACATCGCCGGATTTGCGGAGCGGATTATCGGGATTAAAACCAGACAAAGTGATAATTTTCAATTTTCTTTCGCGCATGTTTTGAACGGCTCTAATGATATTTGCCGACCGGCCTGAACTTGAAATAGCCATTAAAACATCTTCTTTTTTGGCAATAACTTTAAGCGGTTCGGAAAAAACATGTTCATAGCCGTGATCATTGCCCATGCAGGTAAGCAATGAATGATCCAGAGGCGCGAAAGCTTTTATTCCGCAGCTCCGGATAAAATCAGTCGCTTGATGGCTGGCAATCGCCGCGCTTCCGCCGTTGCCGATAAAAATCAACGTGCCGCCGCTTTTGCCAAGGGCTAAAATAAGGTCAATCGTTCTTTTTATTCCGTCATGCAATTCAATATCGCGGCTTTCAAAATCGGTAAGCTTAATATTCCTTAAAAAGGAATTAAAATCGTTAAGATATGAATTTATCTCCGCGGCTCCCCAGTTCTCCATAATTGATTTAATAATAACCGCAAATTATCCGGTTGTTAATCATTAGTTTTTTAACAAAACAAATTTATAAAATGTAAAGAAGAGATGTTTATTTAGAACAAAGAGCCATGGCCTCACGCTCTATGTCTTTAACATTCGGGTGATAATCTTTTTCAAGATACTGGCTTGCCGGACACGGAGAATCGGCCATTGAGATTCTTTTGGGCGGCGCGGTCATAGTCGCGCCGCGTTCGCAAACCGAGGCGATTATTTCCGCGCCGACCCCGAACATCTGCCAGCCGGTATCAACAATCAGCAGGCGGCCGGTTTTAGAGACGGATTTAAATATTGTCTCAATGTCAAACGGCCTCAGCCACCTCAAATCTATGATTTCGGCTGAAATACCTTTCTCGCAAAGATTCTTGGCCGCTTCAATTGAATCGCGAACCGCGGCTGAAACCGCAACAACCGTCAAATCCTTGCCTTCTTGGGCGACACGGGCGCGAAAAGGCGTTTTATAATATTCTTCGGGCGTAAAACCGCTTTGCTCAAAAAGCGAACGGTGCTCAAGAATAATGACCGGATCGTCATCATCAACGGCTGCGCAAATCATTCCTTTGGCGTCTTCGGGACAAGCCGGCATTCCAACTTTAACTCCCGGAAAATGGGCGAAGATCGCCTGCAAGCTTTGAGAATGCTGGACCCCTTCGCCGGGCTTGCGCGCGATAAAACTCAAAACAGTAAGCGGAATTTTATGGCGGCCGCCTGAAGCGTAGCGAAGTTTTGCCGCCTGATTGAACATCTGATCCATTGTCAAAAGCATAAAATCATTGCGCTGATGAATAAGCACCGGCCTTAAGCCATCTAAGGCCGCTCCGATCGCAAAGCCGGTGAGTCCGTTTTCGGAAAGAGGCGTATCAATCACCCGCCGCTCGCCAAACTGTTTGAAAGCCGGCAAAACATGGCCGTAAACCCCGGTGATATTATCAACGCCTTCGCCGAGCAAAAACACGCGGTTGTCTTTTTGCATCGCCTGCAAAAGCCCTTCAGTTGCCGCTTCTTTGTATGAAAAAAGTCTTTCGGTCATATAATTTTCCCTTTAATCATTTCTTCGGAATCCGGCGCGCGGCTTGAAAAAGCGAATCTTTCGGCTTCGTCAATTTCTTTTTTTATTTCAGCTTCCATTCCGGCTATTTCTTCAGCCGCGAACTTTTCCCGAAAGCTTAACGGATCTCTCAAAAGCCATCGCTCGCCTTCTTCGCGGCTGCGGTAGCCAAGATGCCAGTCTTCGCCGGCGCCCCAATGTTCCTTGTAACGGTAAGTGCGCGTTTCAATAAAAAACGGACGGTTGTTTCTTGCCGAAGACACTGCTTTTTTAGCGGCTTCGTAAACGGCCAAAACATCATTGCCGTTTTCAATCATGGCGCACTCAATGCCATGGGGAGAGACGCGTTCAACTATTGAGACTGACGGCTGACGCTTTAAAATCGGCGAATGAGTGGCATAAAGATTGTTTTCACAGACAAACAAAACCGGCAAACGGTGAACCGAAGCAAAATTGACGCTTTCCCAAAAAATTCCTTCTTCAACCGCGCCGTCGCCGAAAAAAGCGACTGCGATTTTATCTTCGCATTTTAATTTGGCCGCAAACGCGATGCCGACCGCAAAAGCGATGCTTGCGCCAACTATTGGCGCCGCGACCACAAATCCGGATTCATCGTCGGTCAAATGCATTGTTCCGCCATATCCCCCGGCGCATCCGCCCGAACGGCCGCACAGTTCCGCCAGCATTTTTTCAAGATTTCCGCCTTTGGCGAGGTAATGGCCGTGGCAGCGGTGAGTGGATACGACTTTATCGCTCGGCCTTAAAGCGCTCATAACGCCTACGGCCGACGCCTCTTGTCCGATTGACAGATGCACCGGCGCCACAATATGCCCGGCTTTATAAAGTTCAATTATTTTTTCTTCAACTCTTCTGATGCGCAGCATGCCGCGCATCATTTCATAATAAATTTTTTGAGAAATATCGGATTTTTCCAATTTTTCCGCCATCATATTCATTTTAAAATAAACGAAAAACAAAGCCGCGTCAACAAACAAGCCCTCTGATTTTAATTCAGAGGGCTTTGACAACTTTTGAATAAAAGGCCGGAATAGTTTCTCCAAAGTCGCCTTTTATATAATAACTTTCTCCGCCATCTTTGATGGTTCGGATTAAAATACTTTTGAGCGGCCGGAAATAATAGCGCGGGTCGCTAAGAGTTTCCGAACGGCGATAATCAACAATGCCTTTTTCTCGCCAGTTGCCGAGATCCATTACATCAAAAACACCCGTTGTAAAATTCCGAATCTCGCGATTTTCCTGCTTTGCGACGTTGCGGGCCATAGACAGAGCTTTCAGATAAACTTCTGGTCCGAAAATTTGCGATCCGAAATTCAAGAATACACCGCCTTCAAATTTAGAGATGCTTTCGGCAAAAAGCAGAAAATCATCTCCCGAAGCCTTGCCCAGCGCGGCATAATCAGCCGAAGGATGCTGATCGGTTATATCAAGCCCGATGCCTTTATGCACCGTTGCCGGAATGCCTAAACGAAAAGCAGCGGCAAAAAGACTCATATCCTTATAAGGCATTTTTCCGAATTCTTCATTTTCAATCATCCGGCCAATGGAGCGGCCAAATCCAATATTATCTTTTACTCCTCTTTTTACCGCTTCATTTATGGCCCGGCCCTCTTCCCAATTGCCAAACTTGCCGTCATAAATATAAACTTCCACATCTTCAAGCGTTGCGCCTAAATATGCCATTTCAAAATCGTGAATCGCCAAAGACGCGTTGGAAGCCAAATGAGTAATGCATCTTCGCTCCATCAAATCAATGAAGAAACGGGCGCAACCTCGACGCATCGCATGCGAACCCATCATTGCAATAACTTCGCGTCCGTTTTTGGCGGCCGCGGCGACTTTTGCGGCCAGATTGTCCAATTCCGGATCCTGAAAACCGGAAACAAAATCAAGCGGTTTGACATCGGCCGCCGTCATTTTGTTCTGCCGCAGCTTGAGCGGCAGAATATTAAGACCGCTTCGGTCAAACTTTTTTCGCCAAATCATAATTCGCTCCTTTTTCAAAAAAACAAAAAACATCAAACTTTCCGGATATTATATCAAATCAACATTTAAATCAATAAAAAGAAAAGCCCCCGGCGCCGGGGGCTGAAACTATCATTATTTAAACATAGCGTCCAAAGACTGTTTATGCAGAATTTTATTGGTGGCTATAAGGTTTTTTGCTTCTAAATTCCAAGGTTTTCCATTTTCATCGCTAACCATGCCGCCGGCCTCTTCAACAATCAAAGCCGGCGCCGCCACATCCCAAGGCTTGCACAATCTGTTGGTCGCAACAGCCGCATTGCCGCAGGCAACCATAAGAAACGCGAATGGCGCCGAACCGCAAACTCTTAAACGGCATCCCCGCGAACAAAAATTCTCAATATCGCCTAAAATTTCTTTTGGCTTTTTGCGCAAAACGCCGTCGGAAAAAAACATTTCGTTTTTCAAATCCTTGGCGCCGCAAACACTGATCCTTTTTCCGTTCAAAAATGATCCAAAATTTTTCTCGGTAAAAAAATACATATCCAGAGCCGGAAAATAACAAAAACCGCTTACAGCCGATCCTTCTTTGTAAAGAGCCGCCAAAACCCCGAAATGAGGAAGTTTGTTTAAAAAATTATGCGTTCCGTCAAGAGGATCCAAAATCCAAATGTAGCCGCTGGCGCCTTCTATTTTTCCGCATTCCTCCGACAGTATGCCGTCTTCGGGGCATCGCGATTTTATGCAGTCTATTAAAATCCTTTCCGAAGTTTTATCCGCTTCGCTGACCATATCGCCGGCAGACTTTTCATAAAATGAAACATCTGAACCAAAAACGCTTAAAAGATACTGGCCCGATTTATAAATCGCTTCCAAAGCAATTGATTTTCTTACATTTGTCATTTCCATCTCCAAACCTCCGTTCTTTATAATCCTTAAAAAGACTAACACAATATATTAAAAATTTCAAAAAAAACCCCAAATTGAACAATGCAATTTGGGGTAAAACTAGATTATTTATCAGATAAAATTAGCTCTTTTTGGACGCGGGATTTGTGCAAACTCTCCAAGCGCCCTTTCAAAATCCTCGTCGGTAAGCGCGGACAGGCGCGCCAACAACCTGTTTTCTTTGTCGGGATGGCAAGTTTGCCGGCATTCTTCAATGTCAAGACCGCATCCGGCAAATTTTCCGCGGCTTAAAATAAAATCAAGATGTTCTCGCCTGCGATTTCCAAACCAAATCTGGCGAACACTCTGGGTTAGGATATTGCCCAAAACAAAACGCGAGTCAGTCCAGAAAGACGAACAGGACAACCACAGGCCGTCTGACTGAATATATGACCAAATGGTCGGCACCGAGTTGCAAACCCGGTACTCGCGCTTGTCTTCTTCATATTCCCGAAAACGGCTTTCGCGGAAAATAATTTCAAAATCCGGAGAACTATAGCGATCTTTAAGATTTTGAATGGTCTGAATCATATCGCTCATCATATTTTTATAGCTCATCTCGCCGTAATGCTTGGCGGTACTTGCACTGTAAGGATGCTGGGAATACGGCTTTATCGCCATATAATTCACTCCCGAATCTCTGGCCTTCTTCACCAAATCTTCAACTTCAGGCCAGTTTGGCGGAATATAGCTTCCGTTTCTTTCAACTGATCCGTGAATAAGAACAGTCATATTTACGCCAAGATCGCAGTCTTTGGCGCCTGACATTGCCCGGATTTTGACTGCCCGGGCGATATTCGTCCAAACCAAATCCCAATGATCGGGCGTTGTCCGATGAAGTTTAGCGTAACTGTTTTTGGTTCCGGCATTTATGCTGAACTGAATGAAACCATTGACCAAAGGAATAATTTTTTCGGCCAGTTTGGCGTTAAGGCCGGTGCCGTTGGTCAGCATGCCGACATCAATGCCTGCCTCGCGGGTCAAATAAACAATTTCAGCGAAATTTTTATGCAAAGTCGGCTCTCCTTCTCCGGCATACTGAATGCTTTTTACGCCAAGACCGTCCGGATCTTCTTCCCTTACCTCCTTTAATTCTTTCAAAACGCGCTTGATCGCGTTAAGCGGCAAAAAACGGTTGGGATAGTTTAACATCTCCGGAGCGCAAATAACGCAGCGGTGATTGCACATGCCGGCCGGCGAAACTTCAAGGTAGATCGGCATTACTGAAAACGGGTTTTTTCGCCAGCGCCTGATCCACTCGGGATGGAAAATCACTTTGGCGCCTTCAATCCAAGCCTCGCGGTTAAATCCTTTTTTATCTTCCATAAAAACCTCCTTTTCAATTTAAAAAAACTGAATCTAATTCTTACAACAAACTGCCATAAATCATCCAATTAAGCAAGAAAAAAGTGTTCCAATAAACATTGGAACACTTTTGCCTGAATTTATATTTTTTCAAGAACCTTTTTCAAGAACCTGAAAAAATATTTGCGATCTCAGCGGCTTCATCCTTTCTTTTTTTGTAATCGTCAAAGAAAGTTTCTTATAAACTTTCTTTCCCAGTTCCATTTTTTTTTCAAAAGGGAGGTTGATCCCTCCCATAAGCTGCAAAAAGGAAACGACATTGACATCCAATGGATTCGCGCATTTTGCGCTCTCCATATGATGAAAACGTTTCAGTTTAAGTCCGTATCGGCTGAAAAGATCGGCCAATTTGCTTCTTGGAAAAAGAACGGATCTTTTTGGCATGCTTCTTTGAATCCCGTGTTCTTTTTTCAAAATATCGTTCAGGATCGCGTGAAATTTTACAAAGACGGGGTGTTCAACCGCGACATTCCCCAAAAAATCAGCTTCTTCCTCGGGATCGTCGTCAAATATAATAAAATCCTCTCCCTCCATTAACACCATCACGCCTCCCGGTCTCAACACTCCAGCTAAAGGACGCAGCGCATTATCGCATGCTTCTTGCAAAGATAATCCTGCAGACAACATCTTATTGACCGGCCAGTGCAGATAATTACTGCCTATAATCGCATCAACCTGCTCCAAAACAAACCTGTCAACTTCAAGTCCGTCGGCATTTATAACCTGAAGTTCACCTCCCCGCCTTGCAAAAATGCCTTTTTGGAACACTTCTCTGACAAACAGGAGATGCCGCAAAGTGGGATCATAAAACCTGCCCAAAACTTTTTGCGCGCCCCGCTGTCGGAAAATCCAGCGTTTCAAATCTTTTTTGGTCAAATACACCGTTTTCAAAAGCTCAATCATGCCGGCGGAATTATCAACTGCAATGATTTTTCTTGGCGCGTAAGCAGAAACGGCAAGAGCGGTTGTTCCAAAACCGCAACCGATATCCAGCACCGTTTTTCCGCGAAGGCCGTCCGGCAAATTAGCGTCTGCCAGTACGGCGATTGTTTCAGCCAATTTCTCATAAGCCCCTATTACCGAACTTATTGACGCGTAAACCAGCGGATACAGTTTTGAAAATATGTTTTCAGGGTTTTTTCCCTGAATCTCTTTACCATCACCATCTTCAGTCTTTTTATTCATAATTGCCTCCTTTTTTAATTTTCAACCCTCCCAAAAAATAGCAAAAATTTTCTGAAAGTCAATGGCTCGCGCCGATATCTGAACCAAAGCAAAATTATTGAGCAATACATAAAAAATGCCGCCGAGTTCGCCAAAGCTAAGGTCATTTTTTTAACGGCAAAACCGTAACCCGCCCAAACGGCAAAACCGTAACCCGCCCAAAAAAACGTTCCCAAAGCGAAAACCGTCATTGCGCGTATATCCACGTCTTCAGAGCTTTGCTTTCGCCGCATTTCCAGAGGCTGCGCGGCCGAAAACAACAACCCCCCGGCCATAAAAATGGAAAACATTTGATCTTTCCACGGCAAAAGAAGCATTGCCGGAACCATGCAGACGAAACCCGCGCAAAAAATCTTTTCTTTGCGGGTTATTCTTTTGAATTTAAATAAACCGCCAATGACCGGCGCCATGTTGTACCCCAACACCATTCCGTTGAACAAAATGGCAATGCTTCCGATAAAAACCGAATAAATCGCGTACGAGCAGCAAAAACTGGCTGAGTAAACAAAAGTAATCACGGATACCGATTCCGCAGATTGGTTGTTCCAAATGGTTTCGCCTTGCTTCTTATATCCCCAGCCGTCAATTAAAGTAAACAGAAGCGTAAAAAGAAAAGTTAAAGTTGTCAGATTCCATCCCCACGATCGCCATTCAACGGTATTTTTTAAAAAACTGATTAAGATTTCAAACACGTCTCGCCTCCTTGGTTTAAATTTTCAAAGTCTAGGAAGTTTCTAGCAAAATAACGCGCCTCTGTCAATCAATAGATTATATTTGCAATAATTTTACCTTGCAGTTGAAGTTTAGACATAAATTCCGCCGTCGGCTTCTTTCAATAATTTGGATATTTCTTTTGGCGTCAGTTTTTTGGCATATTCTGAAGAAAAGCCGCGGCTGGCTTTGCGCGGCCTGCCGGAATAGGCGCTGGTATGAGCATACCCCCAGACGTCTTCGCGCGGAGTCAAAATATACATGTCATTGGTTTCAAAAACATTGTCGGTTTCGTGGCGGGCCAGCAACTCCTCGTGGTTTTTTTCTCCTTTGCGCAGTCCTATAATTTTTTTCTTAATGTCCGCCGGCTTTTTTCCAAACAGCGGAGCGTAATGCGAAATTGCGCAATCAATCAAATGGCCCAATTTCACCGCCGGCATTTTTAAAACAAAAATTTCCTGTCCTTTTGTCAAAACGGCCGCACGCAAAACCAACCTTACCGCTTGGGGTATAGTCATAACGAATCGGGTCATTTTTGGATCGGTAACGGTGACATAATCGCTTTTCATGATTTGATTTTTCAAGAGAGGCACAATACTGCCCGAAGAACCCAAAACATTTCCAAAACGCACGCAAGTATATTTGGTTTTTTTATCGCCGCGATAATAATAAGAATTTAAAATTAATTTTTCGGCCATTAGTTTGGAAACGCCAAGCACCCCTTCCGGATTTACGGCTTTATCGGTTGAAATGGCGATGACTTTATCCACATTGAATTCTCTGGCGACATCAATAACATTTTTTGTTCCGATAATATTGGTGGCAACGGCTTCAAAGGGGTCATTATCGCAAATATCAACGTGTTTCATTGCCGCCGCGTGAAAAATAAAATCTATGTTTTCCATAGCCAAACGCAAACGGTCTTTATCTCTGATATCGCCGACAATAAAACGGACCGGGTGTTTTTGTTCAAACCCAAGCTCCTGCCTGAATTTATGATGGGCGTGTTCGCCTCTGGCAAAAACCCGTATGGTTTTCGGCTGAAACGAAATGAGCTGCCTGACAATTTCAGAACCGATGCAGCCGGTGCCGCCGGTCACCAAAATTCTCTTGTCTTTGAATTCTTTGGCAAAATCCATCATAAGCTATTTTTTAGCACTTCCGCCAGCTTCTGACAAATATATTCTATGTCCGATTTTTCAAGACCGATATAAAATGGCAGAGCAATTGAAGAATCGCTTGCCGCTTCTGAAACGGGAAAATCGCCTTCTTTAAAACCAAAACTCCTGCGATAAAAATCAAAAAGATGGATTGACGGCAGATAAGGCTTGGTTGCGATTCCGATTTCAGTCAATTTTTCTATGACTTTATCGCGATCAATTGCGGAATTGTTGATTCTGGCGACATAAACAAACCAGCTGTGAGTGTTGCGCGGATGAACTTGCGGCGAACTGACGAGATCGGCATGCTTTTTAAGTTCTTCACTATATAATGCCGCTATTTTGCGCCGCTCCTCAATTATTTTCGGCAATTTTTTGAGCTGGGCCACGCCTATGGCCGCGCTTAATTCGTGCATTCTGTAGTTGTAGCCGAGGCGTTCATGGTCAAGCCACTGCCTGTTTTCAGATCGGCCTTGATTGCGCAGGCTCCGGCAAAGACTATCTATTTTTTTATCACTCGTTACTATTATTCCGCCTTCGCCGGTGGTCATCTGCTTATTGGGATAAAAAGAAAAGACCGCGGCGTCGCCGAAAGTGCCGACTTTTTGATTCTTATGTTCGGCGGCAATGCTCTCGCAGGCGTCTTCCACAACTTTCAGATTGCGGCGCGAGGCCAATTCAATTATCGGATGCATGTCGCAAGACTGGCCGAAAATATGAACCGGCAATATTGCCTTGGTTTTTGAAGTTATTTTTTTTTCAACTTCTTTGGAATCAATATTAAAAGTCAAAGGGTCTATGTCGGCAAAAACCGGCTTGGCGCCGACATATAAAATGGCGTTGGCCGACGCGATAAAAGAAAAAGGAGAAGTGATGACTTCATCGCCTTCTTTGACGCCGCAAGCAATCAAAGCCAGATGTAATCCGGCCGTGCCGCTTGAAACCGCGCAGGCGTAAGGCGAGCCAACCAGTTCGGCAAACTTTTTTTCAAACTCTTCTATTTTTGAACCGATGCTCAAGGCGCCGGAGCGCAAAACCTCCAGCACGAGCTTTTCCTCTTCCTCGTCAATCTGCGGTTTGGCTATCGGGTATTTCATGATAATTTTTCCAAAAGCGCCGGAAGTTTAAAAAGTTCATTAATTTCAAAATGGGCTTTATAAGCTTTGGGCATTTTCTTATGATTATGAAATCCGCGGCGATTTGCAAACTTAACCGTCAAAAAACCGGATTTCTTGGCGCCTAAAAAATCTTTCTCTTCATTGTCGCCGACATACATTATTTCCCAATCTCCGGCTTTTAATTTTCGTTTAATAAGCTTAAATCCTTTTGTTTCCGGCTTGGAGGCCCGAATTTTATCGGTATAAACGATAAAATCAAAAAAGGCGGAGATTCCCAGCGCTTTGACTTTATTGGCCTGAACCAAGTGAAAATAATCGGTCAGAAGCCCTAATTGATATTCTTTTTTTAATGCCTTCAGCATTTTTCTTGCTTCCGGATATAATTTAATCCGGGGAAAATGGCGCCGATATTCATCAATGAGATAATCGGCGGAATAAGGCAAATTATAACGCGCCGCCAATTCATTAAATAGTGTTTGAGGATATTCCCGGTATAATCCGGAAATTTTTTTAAAAGTTACCGGAAATCCTTTCTTTTTCAATTTATCTGCGATAAACCGAAATCCGCTGTTCCGCCAGGAACGTTCCGGATAGAGCGTATCGTCCAAATCAAAAACCACCGCCTTAATTTTTCTTTTTATTTTATTCATAAAATACGTGGCCTAAATACGCGGCCATTTTGTATCCATTTTTTACCGAATCATTGGAAAACTCCAAATTTTCACCACCAAGCATTTTTATAATTTTCTCCGCAAAATTGCCGCCGCTTCTGATGCCGAGCATCGCGCCGCCGCCAAATCTGAGATTGAGCTCTGTAAAATAATTTTTGCCGCCGGCGGCTTTGATCAGTTGAATCGTCGCCGGCCCCCGCGCCCGCAAAGCTTCCAATATTTTTATTGAATCATCCACTATTTTCCGATCCAAATCCACCTCCGACTTTACTGAAATGCCGTTATTAACTTCAAGCCGTTTGCGGGGAATAACGTTAATGACATTGCCGTCCAAGTCAGACAAGCAGTCAATGGTATATTCCTGACCTTCTATATATTCCATCACCATCGGATTAGGCGCGATGCCGGCAAACACCGCAAGTTCTTCCGCATTACACGCCTTATATACAAACTTACTGCCGCTGCCGTCATACGGCTTAATAAAAACCGGAAAATTTTTAACATCCGGCAATGTAAAAACCGCCGGAGTCAAAATGCCGATTTTTTTTAAAAATTCCGCGGTTTTTCTTTTGTCGCTTGTGATTTTTACCGAAGAAAGAGGACTTATTAAAACTCGGGCGCCGAGCTCTTCCAATTCTTTTTGATATTCCGCCAGCAAAAGCAACTCCGGATCAATAACGGAAAACACCAGTTTAATTTTATTTTTTTGAACAGCCTTTTTTAAAAAAGGCAAATAAGCCTCGTTTTGAAGCCGCGGACTCTTTAAAAATCCGTCGGCAAATGTCCTTCCGGCATTTAACTCGCCGGCGTCCGTGATTAACACTTTTCCCCGATCGCCGAGCACGTTCTTAAATTCTTTAATTATATCCGCGCGTTTCCCGCCGGAACAAATTAAAACATTGACATTTTCTCTTTTCATATCATCAATAAGTAATCTGTTTTTTAAGCAAGGCTTTATCTAATTTCAGCCGCTCCAGAGCGCGGACGACTCTTTGGGCTGTTTTGCCGTCGCCGTAAGGATTTTTAATTTTAGCCAATTTTTTCAAATATTTTTTGTCCTCCAAGCATTTTTTAATTGCCGCCGCTATTTCTTTCCGGCGATAGCCGACATTAATCACATTGCCGCCGTGTTGGCGCCCAAGCTGGCGCGCGCCGATGTTTATCACCGGTATTTTAAAGGAAGACGACTCAACGCAGGCTGCGCTTGAATTCCCGACCAAGACCGCGGCTTCTCTTTGGGCGGCAAGAAAATGGCGGTACGGCAAACTCGGAAAAATACGAAACAGCGGATTATTTCTTTCTTTTTCAATTTCGGAAATAACGCGCCGGCCGCCGGCGTCGGCATGAGAATAAACAGCAACAACCGGCATTTTAAATTGTTTTAAAGCTTCAATGGTCTCCCGAACCTGCTTCCCGGCTTCTTTATATTCTTCGCTTACCGGATGCTGGGTGAAAAGCAAAAATTTTTTCCGCGGATCTATTTTAAAAAAACGGAAAATTTCTTTTTTGGCCGGAAGTTTTTCATTTAAAATAACATCCAAACCCGGAGCCCCGACCGTGCGCACGCGCCAAGGTTCCTCGCCCATTTTAATAACCCGCTTGGCCGCTTCTTTGGTTGCAGGAAAATGCAAATGCGATAATTTTGTAATCGCGTGCCTGGCCAATTCATCCACAGTAAAACTGCGGTCGCCGGCGGAGATCTGGCCGGTAGGGATGCCTAAATATAAACAGGCCGCGGCAGTCATAAGCATCTCCGGGCGATCTCCGAGAGTCAGCGCGAAATCAGGCCGATTTGCGCTAAATTCAATCACTAATTTTTGTAAAAATTCTCCGCAGAATCTCGCCGCCCCCAGACGATCATCGCTTTTAAATATTGCCGGCAAACGCTTTACTTGGGAAAATTCTTTCTCCACCTCTTTGGCGGTTTGGCCGAATTTCGGCATTAAATGGATTCCAGTAACATACAGCCTCAATTCTAATTTATCGCTTTTCCGAATGGCTTTTAAAATCGGGCTCATAAGGCCAAAATCAGCCCTTGTGCCCGAAACATAAGCGATTTTTTTTTTCACCCCGTTAGAAGTTTTCATACAAAATTATTTTTATGAATAAGATAAGCGATAGCGAATTCGCTTTCTGAAAAGTAAAAATACTATCCTCGGATGAACTTCTAACGGGGTTCATGCGAAATCCTCTTTTTTAATCAGCTCGTCTTTTTTGATGTCGGCCTTTGCAACCGCCCCGATTATTTTATAAAAATGCTTCGGCAAAAGGCCTGTTCCCGGACGCTTGATGGCCAAATTTTCAACGGAAAATTTTTCTCCGGCCATGATGTCGCGGGCGGCCACAATGCTTTTTCTGGCGACGCTCATATATTGAAGTTCGGGCGGCAGAGATTTTTTTTCGGAAGTGCCCATTAAAACTTCGGCGGCTTCGGGCGTTACGCCGATAATTTGAATCGCTTTTTCAAAATCTTGCGGTATTTTTTTTAGCAATAAAATCATCTCTTTAAATTCTTTCGGCTCGGTGGAAGCCACATGATCCGGCCCGTTTATATTGCGGTCCAGCGTAAAATGTTTTTCAATCATGCAAGCGCCCAGAGCAACCGCCAAAGCCGGCGCCTGACAGCCTGCCGTATGGTCGGAATACCCGACAATCGTTCCCAATTCTCTCATAAAAGATTGCATTACCCGGAGATTTACGAATTCCGGCGCGCAAGGATAATCGGTCGTGCAGTGAAAAACAAGAATCTGGTCGTTGCCGGCGTTTTTTACCGCCTCTACCGCTTCTTTAACTTCTGCCAAATCAGACATGCCGGTTGAGATCAGCATCGGCTTTTTGAGCCTTGCGGCGTATTCCAAAACCGGAAGATTCGTCAAATCCCCGGATCCAAATTTAAACGCCGGCACATTCAAAGATTCCAGAAAATCCACGGATTCCATTCCGCCGTGCGGGGTTGAAATAAAAATAATTCCTTTTTCTTTTGCCCGTTTAATTAATGCCGGATACCAGTCTTCTTTAAGTTCAAATCCTCTTATCATTTCAAGTTGCGAAGTTTCTTTACCGATATTTCTTTTTTGATAATCGGCCATTTTACCCGTTGAAGTCACCACCTGCTCGGCGCGGAAAGTCTGAAATTTTACGGCGTCGGCGCCGGCCTCGGCCGCGGCGTCAATCAGCTTAATTGCCAAGTCAAAATTGCCATTGTGGTTTACCCCGGCTTCGGCAATTACAAAAACCGGCCATCCCTTGCCAATCAGCCGATTGCCTATTTTTATCGTTTCATTTTTTTGAGACATCATTGCTTTTGTGTATTTAACTATATAAAAAAGATTTATGCAAGATCTTGACTAATTCGTTTTTTATTTATACAATATAGAAAAAGGCGAGGCTGAAAAATTTCAGTCTCGCCTTTTTCATATAATATTTATTAATCGCAAACTTTATGCATAAAATTGATTTTTGCAGAGTTCATAAAATTTTTTGATATTTTTTGGTTTTAAACGCTTCCTCAAGGGCAAAAAGCGTTTTTAAATTCAAAAAATTTTCTTTAAAGGAAAAAGGATACTCGGCCCGGCCGTAAATCGCGTCTAAAAATGCTTTTATTTCGTCAATGTATGTTTCTTCTTCGTTGATGTACCCTTTTTCAGGATTACCCCTCGGCGCCGGAATAATTTTGGTTGATTTGGATTTGAAGTCGTAAATTTTTATAATGAAATCATACCTTTCCCATTCCAAAACCCCGTCAGTTCCCAAAATCTTCAAAGTTCGATACGGTTTTCTGGAAATAACGTCAATAATTACGTTTCCCAAAATTCCATTTCCGTATCTCAAATTAGCCAAAATAATATCGTCGGCATCCATTTCCAAATCAGAAACCTTGGTTATGACGCCGGATACGTCCGCGGGCGCGGAATCCAAAACCCAGTTAAGCCAGTTGAGTTCAAATGCCAGCATCTCGCGGCAAGCGCCGGTTTCCTTTTTGGAAAAATAAACCTGGCGGTAATCTTCCCACGGATGCCAGTCGGGAAGATACTGGCCCATATGGTACTGAAAAGCAAGAATTTTCCCGATTTTACCGTCTTTAATGAAGTTTTTAATCATTTTGACGGGAGTGTAATGGCGCATGGTGCAAGAAGGGGCTTTAACAATGTTCGAGTCCTTATTCGCGAAAATTTCGGCGTAGCCGTCGTCGCTGGTCGGATGTTCCACAAAAAAATGTTTCTTATTGGCCAGAGCAAAACGGATATATTCGCCGTGAGCATCGGGAGGAGATGAAATTATAAGTACATCAAAATCGCCCGTTGAAATCTTTTGGAAATCCTCAATCGTTTTTATGCCATATTTTTCCTCGGCTTCCTTCCGCCTGTCGGCACGCGGATCAAAACCGACAATATTCTTCTCGCCAAGAGCAAAAAGATTGCGGATTCTGCGCTTGCCCATGGAACCAAGACCTAGTATTAAAAATCTTAAGGCCATATTTCTTTTATTCTACGTTTAATTTTGTTTTTATTCTTATACAGCAGCTCGGCTAACGCCCAATCTTCGGGCATATCCAAATCCACCGAACGCCATTTCTCGCACACCACCGCCTTTGTCTTTTTGGTCAGCGCTTTTTTTTCTTTTAAGAATGCTTTGGTTTTTATGATATAAACAAAACAGCCGTTTAAAAGATATGCCTCGCGCCAGGCTTGGAGGTTTGTTGATTTGACCGCTGATTTATTCGCAAGAATTATATTTTGTCCAGCGTCCAGCCAATAAAGCTGGGGATGAGTCGGCGCAACTGTAAGCACGGTTGTGGCGCTGGTTCGTTTCATCAAATTCCAGCAAGCACGGATATCTTTTTGTTCTCTCAACGGCGAAGTGGTCTGTAAAATCATAATGTGAGTCGATTCATATCGCTCGTCTTTTTTCAACCGATTTAAAAGGTAAATAATCGCGTCCGCAACTTGGGCTTTATCTCCGGCCAAATGCTTCGGCCTCAAATATAGAACTTCAGCTCCATACTTTTTGGCAACTCGCGCAATTTTCGACGAGTCGGTATCAACAATCACACGGTCAATAAAAGGGATTCTGCGCGCCTGTAAAATAGCATGAGCAATCAAAGGCTTGCCGCAAAAAGGTCTGATGTTTTTATTTGGTATCCTTTTTGATCCGGCCCTTGCCGGAATTATCGCTAAAATTTTATATTGCATATTTGGCATCGCGTTAATTGATTTGATATTTTAAACGCCACTCGCCGTTTTCTTTTTTCCATAAATGTTCGTCGCGAAAAGAATCAACAATTTCCCAAAATTCTTTTTCGGTCAAACCGATATAATCCAGAAATTCGCCGAAATACTTTCCGGGAAATTCGCCGTCAAATCTTTTTACCAGCGCCGCGCCTTCTTCTCTGGTAATGTGTTTGTTGCGGATTTCCTGAGCGGCGTCCTGGGTTGCCCGTCCGTAGCCGAATTTTATGTAAGTCGTGTAATAAAAAAAACCGTCGGTTTTATCGTCAATGCTGTTATATTTTGAATAGGTGCCTTCGGTTCTGACCGGATTGGCCTCAAATCCAGTGTGCTCAACCGCGTAATAATAACATTCCTGCGGCACCCACTTGATGTAGTATCCCAAATAATGCGCTTCTATATTTTTCTTTTGCGCTAAATCGGGATTCAAAGGCAAATAAGGTTCAAGGTCGCCGTAAGAAACTCCTTGGCTTAAATAATCCGAAACGGACTTGCCGCCGAGAAAAATTTCATCGGGCTTTAAATCGGCGTCCACAAAATCAAGCCGGAAGCCGGAAGATCCGCCGACGTCTTTTTCAGATTCGGATTGGGAAATAAATTTTTTTTGATTTATAGAAACATTGGCGCCGTATTCGCCGGGATTTTCTCCGTAAAAAATAAGCGGGATATTAAATCGCGCGGCCAATTTGACCGCAAATGTTTTTTGACCAAAAATAAACGGCTGAAACGGATGCAGTAAATTGATAAAAGCGTTCCGGGTAATAAGGCGGTGCGTTTTGGCGCTCGGCGTGAAAAGATAATTGTCAAAACCGCCGCGATGAATCCAGTTTTGAAAATTTTTCCAGCCGATATCGGTATAAAGATGAGGCGACCACGTCGCGGTTAAAGGATGCATTCCGTATTTATATTTCAAAAGGTGCGAGGCAAAAATGCTGTCCTTGCCCCCGCTGCCCGGAACAAGAACGTCATAAGAGCCGTCGCCGCTGCGATACCGGTCTAAAAGCGCGATTAATTCTTTTTCGCGCTCATTCCAATTGATAATTTTATCTTTATTCTCGCAAAACCGGCAAGCCGAACACACGCCTTCTTCGTCAAATTTAATGAAATCGTGCTTGCGGCCTCCGGTATGCTTGTATTCATTGGATGAAGACGGGCGGGTATTGGGCATTACGCATTTTTTGCAAAATTTGATTTTTTCCGGCAAACCGTATCTCATATGCTTTTTATAAAATTTTCTATTATTTTTAACCCTTCTTCCCCGCTTTTTTCGGGATGAAACTGACAGCCGTAAATATTGCCGCTTCGCAGAGCCGAACAAAATTCATGCCCGCCGTAATTTGAAAGCGCGAAAATATTTTCTTTATTTGACGGTTTCATTATATAAGAATGAACAAAATACATATTAGCTTTCTTGGCCGAAAAATCAAATATAGTTTTATCCCATTGTCCGGTTTCTTGAGGGTAAATTTCGTTCCATCCGATATGGGGAATTTTTGCGTCTTTTAATTCAGGAAACCTGACAACCTCGCCTTTGATGATATCCAAACCGTCAAACGCGCCGAATTCATAGCCCCGGGAGAGCATTAGCTGGGCGCCGAGGCAAATGCCCAAAAGCGGCTTTCCGAAATTTACAAACTCTTTTAGGCCGTTTTCAAGGCCGCGCGTTTTCAAACCATTCATGCCTTCTTCAAACGCGCCGACTCCGGGCAAGACGACGGCGTCAGCCGAATTAAGACCGCTTAATTCGTCGGTTATAAAAACATTATCGGTAAAACACCGGAGCGCTTTGGAAATGCTGTATAAATTACTCAAACCATAATCAATAATCGCGATTTCAGGATTTTTTTTCACCCCGTTAGAAGTCATGAGCAAAAAAGAATTTTAATCTGTTTTTTAAATATCTTCGACCCATCCCTGATTTAAGATATTTTTCTCTAGCCCCGGCATCTTTTTGATTTAAACCAACTTCGCAATATATAATTTTCCACGGCGTACCATGTTTGGTTGAACGATTTTTACCCGCATTATGACTTAAAATTCTTTTTTGCATGTTCTTTGTTGACCCAACATACCACTCATTAATCTTTTTGCTCATAAGAAGATATGTGTACCACTGCTGACTTCTAACGGGGTTCATAATCTAACTTGAATGCCTTTATTAAAAAGGAATTTTTTTAATTCGTTTACGGAAAAATCGCCGTAATGCAGCGACGATGAAATCGCAACGGCGTCGGCGCGGTCTTTCATAATAACATCGGCGACGGTTTCGGGAGAGCCGGCGCCGCCGTGAGCAATGACCGGCGTCGGCGCCCATGAAGCGACGGCCGAAACCAACTCCGATTCATAGCCTTTTTTGGTGCCGTCGCGGTCAATGGAAGTTATTAAAACCTCTCCAATGCCAATCTTGACCGCTTTTTTTATCCATTCCACGGCGTCAACGCCGGTTTTTTCCCGTCCGCCGTCGGTATAAGCCTCCCATTTATTTTCGCCTATTTTTTTAGCTTCAACGAAAAGCACTATGCATTGCGAACCAAAAACCTTCGCGGCGTCAGCCAAAAAATCAGGATTTTTTAGAGCGTAAGTATTGACGGCGACCTTATCGGCCCCGACCCGCAAAGCGTTTCTGATGTCCTGAATTGATTTGATGCCGCCGCCGACGGTAAAGGGCACAAAAATATTTTGCGAAACGGATTTTAAAAGTTCAAAATCAAAACTGCGCCGGTAGAGACTGGCGACTATATCCAGATAAATTATTTCATCGGCTCCGTCTTTATAATATTTCTCGGCAAGTTCTTTTGGATTGCCGACAATTCTTAAAGCTTCGGTGTGAACCGGCTTAACCACATTTGGTCCTTTGATATGAAGAAGTGGGATAACGCGCATATTTTTAGGATGAAAAATATTTTTTTTCAATCTTTAAAAGTTTATTAAAATAGAGACCTGAGGCGATTTTTCTTATTTCGGCTATTTTTTTGTTTTTGGAATCCGAATAAAGTTTATTGGGAAGCTTTTCACGCTTTAAAATTCCCGACATTTGCGGCAGCGGTTTTTTCTGCAAGAACCCGGCTATATGTCTTACGACTTTTCGCGGCTTGAATATGATATCTTCATAACGGACAAAAATAATTTTTTTTCGGCGGTTTTCAGACAAAATTTTGAATTTATTTTCATAAATATTGAATAAACGATCTATGATAAAAATTGTCTTGTCCATTTCCGAGAGCGCTGAAATTTTTTTTTGATGCGGATAAACATACCACGGAAAAACACTCTTTTTTTCTTCCAAAGGGATTATAAAATTTTTGGGGTCGTTTTTAAACCGCCGGACCAAGCCGCGTTTATACCAGGAAAAAACAAGGTCAACCGGACTTCTTTGAATGTTTATGATTTTAAGTTTTGGATATAAATCAAAATAAATGTCAATATTGGGCATCAATTCGTGCATTATAAAAAAACTGTATGGTTTTTCTTTATAAAATTTTTTCAAAGCGGCATCGCCGTCTTCTTGACTGCATCTTTTTAAATACTCTTTATGGCGCGGGTGATTAAAAATAGATGATTTATCCGACAAACGCAGATTAAAATTTCTGCCGATCAACATTTCATAACAATGCGTGTCTATTTCGCATTGTATAAGTTCTTCCGCCATCCGCTTATCAATAAATCTTAATTTTGTAAAAACCGGAATAAGTTCAAGAAGTCCGTAATACTGCATCGGTTCTATGCCTTTAAATCCGGCCAGAAGATTGGCCAAGAGAAATTTTCCGGCCCGGGATATTCCCTCAACCAACAAAAGATTTTCAACCAATGGTTTTCGTTTGCCGATCAGCATTTTATTTTTATATTAACTTTTTATCCTTTAAAAATTTAATAATCTGCGCGGCGCTTTGGTCAACGCTTAATTGATCTGTCTTAACTTCAATATCCGGATTTTGAGGGGGCTCGTACGGAGCAGAGGGACTAATGCCTATAAAATTTTCAATCTCGCCCGCCAATGCTTTTTTATAGAGCCCTTTTGCGTCGCGCTCAATGCAGGTTTCAAAGGGCGCGTTGACAAACAACTCAATAAATCCAGCCCCGCCGATTGCTGATTTTGCCGCAAGCCGGTCTTCGCAATACGGAGAAATAATCGGAATCAATACCATATCGAATTCCCGCGCTTTTTCTCGCGCGAGTTCGGCAATAAGGCGATTATTCTCGCGGATATCCTCACGGGAAAACCCAAGATGTTTATATTTTTCCTTTCTGATATCGTCACCGTCAAGCATAGCAACGGTCTTTCCCCGCAATTCCAACGATTCTTTTAATTTTAAAGCAATGGTTGTTTTACCCGAACCGCTCAAACCGGTAAACCAAATAACATTAGCTTTCCCTGTCTCTTTTTCCACAAAAACTTCTTCTCCGCGTTTTATGGCGCTGATAATAATTTCCGATATTTCCGGACGCATGAACCATTCCGGCGGAGTAATTCCTTTTTCAAGCATTTTGCGGGCCTCCGTTCCGCTAATGCATAATTTATCGGCTTCATCGTGATCGGAGCTGTCCGCGCTATGGACATACCTGCCTAATTTTTTGGAATAAAATACCTCTCCGAATTTTACGGCCTTAATGCCGAGATCGGGAAACTTGTCAAAAATATCATGGGACGCGGTCGGTTTATAAAAATTTCCAACCCCGGTGTGATCGCGGCCGACTATGAAATGGCTGCAGCCGAAATTCTGGCGGCAAATCGCGGTAAAAAGCGCTTCCCGCGGACCGGCATATCTTGAATAAGTATTGAAAGTGGCAAACACCGCTTTATTTTCCGGATAAATACCGAGCATCTTTTCATAACTTTTAATTATATATGCAGCATTGTAGTCACCGGACTTTTTCTTGCCGACCACCGGATGCACGAATAAGCCGTCGCAATTTTCGCGCCTCATTGCGTCAAGCTGGATATATTCGTGGCTTCTGTGAATTATGTTTCTGGTATGAAAACCGACAACTCTTGACCAATGTCTTTCCTTAAACAATCTTCTTACCTGGCGCGGCGTCAGGGCGTAAGAGGAATGGTCGCTATGCCTGCGCTTTAAAAGAGTTATCTTGCCTCCCAGTAAAACCGGCTTCATGGCTGCAATATGTCTAACTCCGGGATGATCCTGACTTTCGGTCCCGTAAATTTTTAAAGCGGTTTCTTTTTTGTCAAAAGCGAACTTTTCTTCCAAATACAAAACGGCAAGCGGTTCGTTGTTGTAAATCAGCGCGATATCTTCTCCTTCTTTTAAATTATTCGCCGCGTCTTCCGAAACATCCAGCACGATCGGCAAAGGCCATATCACGCTGTTTGACAGACGCATGTTATCCAAAACGCCTTGGAAGTCCTTTTTTCCCATAAACCCTTCCAGCGGACTGAATACGCCAAACGCTATTTGCTCAATGTCCATGGCGATATTCTCCGAAACATCCAGCCGCTTCAAAGAATCAGGATGCGAAAAATTCGTTGAACTGCCGGCGAGGCGTTCAATCAGCTTGCCGCCATGCGGAGGGATCAGATACTTTTCTCCTGATCCCGATTCGGCCTGCGAAATTAAAGCGTTTAAAACATTAATGCTCTCTATCGGATGTTTTCCGATCGCGGTTTCCGCGGCCAGCGTCAAACCGTAAGCGCCGTCCCAGACGGTATTTACGACATCGCAAACCTCGGCGCGGGTCGGCTTCTTTTCTTTAATCATTGTTTCCAAAAGATTGGTTGCCACAAAAACGCCTTTGCCCGACTTTTTAGACCTCGCGATGATTTCTTTCTGCAAAATCGGGATTTCTTCAATCGGCACTTCTTTGCTCAAATCGCCCCGGTCTATTAATATGAAATCCGACTTAGCGATAATTTCATCAAGATTATTTAAACCGTCCCGACATTCTATCTTTGAAATTATTTTCATTTTGCCTTTTGCGGCCTTTCTAACCTTGTCCACAAAACTTCCGGAACGCATAAAAGAAGCCGCTATATAACCGACATTTTCTTGCAAACCCAATTCTATGGACTGATAATCCTTCGGTGAGAGAACCGGCAAATCATAATTTTTGTTCATTGCCGAATCTATAACAACGCCCTTGTTGCCGCCCAGATATCCTCCGGAAATCACTTTTGCCGCAATGGAACCGTCTGTTTGCGGAGAAACATCCGAGACGCGCAAAACCAGAGCGTCAAAATCCATATAAAGAATGTCTCCTTCCTCAAGCTGCGATATTATTTCTTTCGGTTTTAGAAAAATCCTGCTTTTATCTCCGCGCGGCCCGCCGCCGTCGTCGCCAAAAAGGCGCAATTCATCGTTTTCATTAAAATAAACTCTTCCTCCCTCCAAACCGCCGCTCCTTATCTGGGAGCCTTCGGTGTCAATAATAAACGGGATGCCGGCTTTTTTTGATAAATCAATAAAATATTTCAAGTCCTCCAGCGTTGAATGGGACATGTTGATGCGCACAAAATCAACGCCGCGGGCGCGCATTTTAAGCAGGTCTCCCAAATTTCCGGTCGCGGGGCCGAGAGTAACGATAATTTTAGTCTTCATAAACAATTTTAAACTTTATATTTTAAAATAGATTATTGATGGATTTAAGTCAATGTGTTATTATTTTAAAATCATTAATTTAGTCCTCAAAATCCATAAAAGTTGCAAAAAGCATTATGAATAAACTTTTTAAGTTTAAACGTTTTTACGGCGGGGCTTTCGCGGTTTTTGTTCTGTCGGCGGGATCATTATTTTTATTTTGGCCGTTCCTGCTTGGAAAATTGCCGTCAATGGGAGGAGGCAGTTTATTTCATTATATGTATTTCAAGGAGATGGCGCGCTTCGTATATGACTTGAAAATGCTGCCAAACTGGTGGCCGGCCTATAATTCCGGATATCCGATTAACCTGACGCTGGACGCTTTTTTAAATCCTGTTTTTATTTTTATTCTCAAATATCTCTCGCCGTTTTTTGCCAATAACATCATGATTGCCGCGTTTTTCGTCGCAAACGGATTAGGTTTATACGCCTTGGCAAGAACGCTGAATTTGAGCCGGACAGCGAGTTTGATCGCGGCCGTGTCTTATTCCTTCAGCGGCGTAGTCGTAAGATACGTCGGCATAACCACTATCGCGGCTTTAATGCCATTTTTGCCTCTTTCTTTTTTGTGTCTTTTGAAAATTTTTGAGGGACGCCTGCGCTGGTTCTGGATATGGTTCGCCCTTATGTTTTACGCCTGGATCGGCGGCTGGTCGGAAATGATTGTCTACGCTTTGACCGCGCTTGGATTTTTCGCGATATATTTGATTTTCCAAAAAAGAAATTCTGAAAATTTCAGCTGGCGATATCCTCTTATATTTTTCGGCGCGATTCCTTTAAGCGCACTTATTCTTTCGCCGTGGTTCTTGTCAGTGCTGCATTTTATTTCATATTCGGAAAGAGCCGGCGGCACGGGCGACGGCGCGGCCTACATGCCGACCACCCTTGCCCATTTCCTCTATATGTTCAATCCCCGCATTTCCGTTCTTTACGGCGACCTGCTGCCGTTCTTTCCCCTCGGAAACGAACCTTATCTGCTTTTTTTCGGAACGCTGCCTCTTCTGCTGGCGCTTTCGGTTCTTTTCATAAAAAATATCAAAGGAAACCGATACCTGCCGTTTTTTATCGGCCTTGCGGCCGGCTCCATTTTGATGACCGTAAGCCATTCGCCGCTATTCTGGCTGTTTCACCGGCTTCCGGTGCTCAAATGGTTCGGCGGATACTGGAAATGGTCTTTTGTAATTGTTTTTTCTCTTGCAATTCTTGCCGGATACGGCTTTGACAACTTGCGCGATTTTTTCCAGCACCGACTTTCAAAACGCGCGATAATCGCATTATGGTCTCTTTTTATTCTGGCTGTGTTTGCGGCCGGGTTCATCGCTCTCTTTGACAGCCGGATTAAATTGTCGCTCGCTTCATACGGCGTCGCGCGCTATCAAAACGTCCCGGACAGAATATTCAGCCGGCCCGCGGCGTATTACCGTCAAGTTATAACTGAAATGGCAAACAGCTTGGTGGATAATTTTTCTTTAAAAAACAAATGGATTTTGCTTTCTTCTTTTTTATGGCTGATTGCTCTCTTATATTTGACTCTCGGCAAATATGAGCTCGTGCCGTATCAAAAATGGAGAAAATCAGCCGTGATTATCACGCTCCTCGGCAGCGCTTTATTTTGGACCGATATATTCAACGGACCGCCGGCCTCGTATTTAAAAACAGAACCGGAAACCGCCAAATTCCTGCATTCAATCAATCCCTACACCAGCCGCAAATTGCCGCTTGATTCCGAAAACTCCGCGAGTTTTGTTCCTTACAGAATTTTTCTTTATACGCCTTATCAATTTCTGGCGAGATTATCAAAAGAATACGGAATTGACACTATCTATGACAGCGAAAAACGGCGGTGGTTCAGCCGGGAAATGATGGAATACAATATCCACGCAATGTTTGATTTTGACGCTTTCCGAAACACCCAGACATTGGCGCTTAAACGATTAATGGCTTTATATTTTACGGCGATGCGGCAGGATGTATCCATAGCGACATCATACAAAGACACTGTTTCCCTTGATGATTACCTAAAAGCTTTTTCTGATGAAAAAAACATGCGCCTTTTAGGCGCGCTTAATATCCGATATATCCTGACTCCGCTCATGCTGAAAAATGAATCGCGGCCGATATTTGCGACTCTAGCCGCCAATACGAATATTCCGGTCTATATTTATGAAAATAAACATTTTATGCCCCGCTGGTATTTTTCTGAAAAAGTTTTGTGGGCTGAAGGAAATGACGCTGAAATACTGAAAACTCTTGACCAAGTTCAGGACTTTAAAAAAACAACTGTTCTGGAACCATTAACCTTAAACGACGAAGCGCTTTCAACAAAATCAAGCCCGAGCGACAAAATAGAGCTCCAACTTTACACCGCCGGAAACTTGCGGCTCAAAACCAAAACTGAAAATCACCGTTTTTTGATTTTTAGCGAAAGCCGGTTCCCTGATTTCTGGCAGGCGACCGTCAACGCCAAAAGTGCCCCGATCTATACCGCCAACTATCTTTATCAAGCAATTCTTGTTCCTCCCGGAGAAAATATCGTTGAATTCCGCTATCCAAAACTTATGGAACAAGGAGCGATCGCGCTGAATAAAAGAATTGAGACGCTTCTGAAAATAAATCAATGAAAGCCTGCTTATTATTGCAACGAAGGTTTGCTTATGTCGGCCACGCCATGGCCGCGGTTTTGCGGAAAAAATACGGCGTCCAAGATTTTTGCGGCTATGTCTATCAAAGAGACAGCCTGAATTTTCTAAAAACCCAAAAAGAAATAAACTATGCCGAACTTCTGCTGGACGAGGATATCCATAAACAATACAAAGACGAGCCGCTCGATCTCAATTATTTGCGCTGGCTTGAAAAAGAATACGGAATTCCCAACCTGTGGCCTTATATTGAAATTGACCGCGTAGTCCGGCGCGGCCAGCTGGTCAGGGAATATCCTTATGATCGGCCGAAATATTCCCACGAAGAAATGATGAGAATCCTTCAGGTTAAAGCGCGCGCCATGATCAAATTCTTGGAAAGACAAAAACCTGATTTTGTCCTTTTGTCAGTCATTGTTGATATCGCGACGCTTCTTATGTATCATGCGGCTAAAAAAATGGGCATAAAAACTTTATTTATCCAAACTACGCGCGTGGGAGCGAGATATTCGCTTACGACAAACCACGGAAATCTAAGTTATATCAGCGATATGTTTTCTGATTTACAAAAAAATCCGATGCCCGAAATCAAAGAAATAAAAATGGCTCAAGCGTTTTTAGAAGAGTTCAGGGCGAACCCGCGCCCTCATTCTACGACCGATTCGCCCAAAAAAAGGCCGATTGGCAGAAAAAACCAATTTAAGTTCCTGCGGCCGGAAAATATCGCCCGCTCGCTTGTTTGGAACTTTAAAATAATTTATGACTACCTGATCAACCCGCATAAAGACGATTTTGAGGTAATAAAGCCGTGGCACTATTTCATTGACAAGATCAAAAGAAAATTAAGGGTCTTGATCGGTTTTAACGATTTATACGACGCGCCTGATTTGGAGGAGGATTTTGCTTTCTTCCCTATGCATCTTGAGCCGGAAATGTCCATTTCTCTTTTCGCGCCGTTTTATACCGACCAGCTGTGGCTGATAAAACAAATCGCCCGCTCTCTGCCGATTGCCTGCAAATTATATGTTAAAGAGCATCCGGCCATGTTTGGATACCGCACCCGGCGTTTTTACAAAGAATTAAAAAAAATACCGAATGTCAGACTTGTGGATCCTTCACTGGAAAGCTTCCCGATAACAAAAAACGCGAAGCTTATAATAACCATAAACAGCACGGCCGGCTGGGAAGCTGTTTTGCTTAAAAAACCGGCGGTAACTTTCGGCAATGTGTTTTATAACGCCTTGCCCATGGCAAAAAAATGCGCGGCAATAGAAGATCTGCCGCACATCGTCAAAGAGCAGCTTGAAAATTTTAATTACAGCGAGCCGGCGCTTATTAATTTAATCGCGGCCATTTACAAAGAAAGCGCCGATTTGGATTTGGTTCAAATCTGGGATATTGAAGGCGGATCAAATATGGAGAAAAAACAAAAGGTCGTTGAGCCTTTTGTTGATTACTTGGCTAAAAAGCTGAATCTAGCCGCTTTATCAATTCAGGAATCGGCATGAAACAAGAACATTTAGACCTGCTGCAAAAAATATCAGGCATACCGGGATGCGTTTCAACAAAAGAGGCGATATTTCTTTATGAGGCGGCGAAGAATTGCAAAAATGGAGTGATAGTGGAATTAGGTTCCTGGAAAGGCAAATCAACAATCTGCCTCGGTCTTGGTTCAAAAAACGGATGGGGCGCTAAAGTTTACGCCGTTGACCCGCACACCGGAAGCCCGGACCAAAAGACTTACGGGGCCTTAAACACATTTGAAGAATTCAAGCGGAACATCAAGAACGCCGGACTTGAAAATATTATTGAGCCGGTGGTTATGACTTCGTTTGAAGCGGTCAAAAACTGGACCAAGCCGATAGGGTTGATTTTTGTTGATTCCAATTACTACGACTATGAATTAACCAGAAGGGATTTTTTTGAGTGGTCGCGCTGTCTTGCCAGCGGCGGCATTTATGCCCTGCACAACGCCGTGCCGTCAGTTTCGGGAATTCTTGAAGGTATTCCGCTGCACGGATGGAAGCCGGTGAGAAAATTTATGAAAGATTTTATTTTCGGCTCCGGCAATTTCAA
Source organism: Patescibacteria group bacterium (assembly GCA_038064075.1). GTDB lineage: Bacteria > Patescibacteriota > Minisyncoccia > HO2-45-28 > HO2-45-28 > JBBTTU01. Next base: position 58,854 of record JBBTTU010000004.1, on the reverse strand, counting down.
AATTATAAAAATCCGGGGGACCACGGCCGCGATACAAAAATCAGAAAAAATAACAATTCTGGACAAAATAAAAAACCGCCTGACCCGAATTCAAAGCGCTCTTTTATATTTAAACCACAAAATTTATATGGCGCTTGCCTCCCTGCCCCAGCCGATCAAAAACCCCGTTAAAGCCCTTTTTCGCCAAACAAAAAGACCGGTCTAAAAATCAACTTTTATCCCGGAGCCCCGCAGCTCCGCTCTCAGCATTATTTTTACAATGTCTTTAAACTTTGTTTTTGGCTCCCAGCCAAGAATTTTTTTGGCTTTAGAGCAGTCGCCGCAAAGATAATTGACTTCGTTGGGTCTTATGATTTTTTGGTCAATTTTTACCACTTTCTCCGGATCCAGCCCGACAAGGCCGCAGGCCTCATCTAAAAATTCTTTGACCGAGTGCGTCTCCCCGGTGGCAATTATAAAATCATCCGGCTTTTCATGCTGAAGCATAAGCCACATGCTCTCCACATATTCCGGAGCATATCCCCAATCTCTTTGCGAATTCAGATTTCCCAGAGTTATGTGCTTTTCTTTTCCGGAAAGTATGTTTTTGACGCCAAGCGTTATTTTTTTTGTTACGAACTCCTCGCCTCTGCGTTCCGATTCGTGGTTGAAAAGTATTCCGTTTGAAACAAACATTCCGTACGACTCCCTGTAAATTCGCGCGATTTCATATCCGTAAAGCTTGGCGACTCCGTAAGGACTTTTGGGTTTAAACGGCGTCAGTTCGTTTTGAGGAGATTCTGACGGGTCGCCCGAGAAGAGTTCGGAAGTGGAAGCCTGGTATATTTTTGATTTAAGCCCTAACGCCTTCACTGCCTCTAAAAGATTCAAGACCCCGACTCCCGAAGCCTGCGCGGTATAAAGAGGAGTTTCAAAAGACACGCGGACATCCGATTGAGCCGCAAGGTTATATATCTCTTCGGGACGGATTTTCGCGAGGATAAGGGCTAGAGAAACTGGATCGGTCATATCTCCATAATGGAGAAAAACGCTTGTGTTATGCCGCTTGAGAAAATGTTCAATTCTGGAAAAGTTAAAAAACGAAGTCCTCCTGATCAAACCATGAACAACATAACCTTTGTTAATTAAAAATTCGGCTAAGTATGAACCGTCTTGTCCGGTTATTCCGGTAATGAAAGCTGTTTTGCCCATATTATTAAAAAATAAACAAGAAGAGTGCCATCAGTCAACCCTTTCTCCAAAATAACCGTTAAGAAATCGCTCCAAAGGATATTTGTTTTTCGGGCTTACAACCAAGCTTTTCATCAAAACATTCATAGCGATAACAACCTGGCGCGGATCAATATCGGGCTCTTTTAATCTTTCATAGCAGCGGCGCGAAAGTTCTTTTCGCAGTTCGGCATCCTCTCCCAAAAGCTCAATTTTACGCGCAAGGTCGTCGGCATTTTCAGGCTCAAATGTGACGGCGCTCTTGCCCGCGGTCCATGAAAGACCGGTTCCAGAAGGCACAATTGACGGAAGCCCGAATACCATGGCTTCGTTTAAGGCGATAGCGGAAGTAAAATAGGCTCCCCACCTGGAAAAAACATAGATATCCGCCTGTTTCAAATATTCAAAAAATTGTTTTTTGGAAAGCCAGCCCGGAAGCTCCACATATTTTTCTAAACTGAAATCTTTTATCATCCGGCGCACTTCGTCTTCTTCGGGCCCGGATCCCCCTAAAACAAGTTTAAATTTTTCTTTATTTTTAACCTTTGTAAACGCGGCCAGCAGCAAATCATATCCTTTTCCCGCAGCCATGCGTCCGGAAAAATAAAGAATGACTTTTTCGTTTTTTCCAACCCGATTTCGGTATGACCATTCATCTATCCCTTCTTTTTCCATGGTTTCAACCATAGGATAAGCATCGCCGATCAACAGAGCTTGCGCCGCCGGTTTCAGCCCAAATTTATAATGCACCCGATTAAGAATAGGGTTAATAGCGGAGACAAAATCCACGCGGGAAGCAAGGCGCACAAGCATAAATCTGTCAATGAACCAGCGTATTTTTTTCTTAATGCCTGTTAAAAATTTCATAAGAGAAAATTTCCCGGATCCCGTCTGTCTTTGAAAAAGAGGAGAAACATATTCGTCCATAACCAGAGGAGGGCGGATGAGATTGGCAAAAACCGGCCTTTTGCCGCCAAGCAAACGGTATAGCCCTCCGCCGTACATAAACTGACCGTCTATATAAAAAATGTCGCAGTCATTTTCGTACTTTTTCAAAATCTTAAAAACATTCCAATGAATGGGAAACAGACGAAGGGATGAAATGCGTTCTTCAATTAATTTAAACGGAGTTGTCTCCGTGAGGTCGTTGAAATGGGAAAAAACCGTGACGCAAGCTACATCATTTCCGAGCTTGATCAGTTCTTGCATAATAAATCTAAGCATAATAACAGAACCGGCGGCCGTGTTGATATTCTTCATTTTTGATGTGACAAAATAAATTTTCATGATATTATGCCGTTATGAACAAGATTTTTTATAAAGGCAAACTCATCGGCATAAAAATAACAAAAATGGGCGAAAAAACAAAACCATTAACTCACGCAAAAGAGCATTTGCAGCTTTTGACAATCAAACACCCAAAAGGCACCCGCTTAGATCCACATTATCATAATTCCAGCAATCTTACAATAAAATATGTTCAGGAATGCCTTTTTTTAAGAAAAGGAAAGGTGCGTTTGGATATTCACGGTCCGAGGCCGGCTTTTGAATTCATCAAATATATTTATTTAAACCCGGGGGACGCGTTTATTATTTTAAACGGCGGGTACGGCATCACCATGATTAAAGACTCCGAGCTTTTTGAAGCAAAAAGCGGTCCGTTTCACGATGATAAAGCGGTGATAAAGCGGTTATATGAATCTTAAAAGATTTTTTAAGAAAGAAATTCCCCAAATGGAGCCTCACTTTGACGAGGCGGAAGGCCGCGCGCTTTTTGACTTTATGAAGCATAATCGCTGGGATATTTCTTCAACCAATAAACTGGAAGAAGAACTGGCGAATTTCACCGGCGCGCGTTACGGCATCTTCTCCGTAAACGGCACAATAACTCTTACGCTCGCTCTTCTCGCGCTGGATATCAAACCGGGAGAGGAGGTTTTGGTGCCGGCAACCACCATGATTGCGACGGCAAACGCCTGCGCTTTGATCGGCGTAGAGCCGGTGCTCGTTGATATAGAAGCAAACACGCTCTGCATGGATCTTAAAAAAGCCGCCCAGGCCGTTACGCCGAAAACGAAAGCCGTGATGTACGTGCCGCTCAACGGCCGCTCGGGCAATATGGATCAAATTGTGGAATTCACAAAAAAATATAACCTGTTTCTGATTGAAGATGCGGCTCAGGCGCTTGGGTCTTATTGGAAAGGAAACCGCTTGAATAAAAAACATTTGGGAACTTTTGGAGACATCGGCAGTTTTTCTTTCAGTTTATTTAAAATTATCACCACCGGCCAGGGAGGCGCTTTAGTGACAGACAGCGAAGAATTGTATAAAAAAACCAACCTTTTAAAAAATTTTGGCCAGACATCCAGCGATATTCACGATTATCCGGGCTGGAATTTTAAATTTTCAAACATTTTAGCGGTCATCGGTCTGGAACAATTCAAAAAATTGTCCGAGAGAATCCGCCGCAAAAAAGAAATCTACGCTTACTATTATGACCGGCTTTCTTCTCTCCCTGAAATTGAATTTATCCCGACTGACCTAAATATAACCACGCCGTGGTTTATTGATATTTTTGTCCAGGATCGCGACGGGCTTGCCGGATTTCTTAAAGACAAGGGCATCGGAACGCGTAATTTTTATCCGGCCATAAACACTCAAAAAATTTATCGGGAGCAGTATGCAGGCAAAAACTTCCCGATTGCGGAGCGTTGCGGCCGGCGCGGATTATGGCTGCCTTCATTTGTCCATCTTACAAACAATGAATTGAAGCACGTTACCGATACCGTTGCCCGCTATTTCAAAAAATAAATCCCGTTAGAAAATTAACACTATATGAAATTGCAGAAACAAACCGGAGCGGTCAAAAAATGCCAGCTGTGCGGGCACAAAACGCTGCAAAGCGTCCTGCCGCTCGGCCATCAGCCCATAACGCAGGCCTATCTTACCGCGAAACAGTTCTGCGAACCGGAAATTACTTATCCGCTCAACCTCTGCCGCTGTCCGCAATGCGGCCTTTTGCAAATTGATTACATTGTCAGCCCCGAAATTGTCTTTCCTAAAAATTACCCTTATCGCACCGGTCTTACCAACATGCTGATTCGGAACTTCCGGGAGCTTGCTTCGGCTATAGAAAAAAAATATCGCCTTAAAAAAGGCGATTTAATAGTTGACATAGGATCAAACGACGGCACTCTCCTTAATGTTTTTAAAGAAAAAGGGATGAGGGTTTTGGGGGTGGAGCCGACCAGCGCGGCGCGAACCGCAAATAAAAACGGAATTGAAACACTGCAGGAATTTTTCACCGGAAAAACCGCGAAGAAAATATTAAATAAGCGCGGCCGGGCAAAAATCGCAACCGCGACCAATGTTTTCGCCCACATACCAAACCCGCTGGAACTGGCCAAAAATATAAAAAAAATTCTAAGGCCGGACGGCATATTTGTTTCCGAATCGCAGTATCTGACGGATATTATTGAAAAACTGGAATTTGACACGATTTACCACGAACATCTGCGTTTTTATTCATTAAAACCGCTGGCAAAACTATTTTCTTTGTCCGGAATGAGCTTAATAGATGCCGAAAGGATATCTGCCGCCGGCGGTTCCATCCGGGCATACGCCCGTCCGGGACGGCATCCGGCAAGCTTGCGGACAAAAAAACTGATCTTGGCCGAAAAAAAAGCCGGAATTTATGACTCCGAATCCTTAAACAAATTCGCCAAAAAAGCAGTAAGCGCGAAAAACGACCTTGTCTTGCTCCTTTTAAAACTTAAAAAAGACGGCGCAGTCATTGCCGGCATCGGAAGCCCGGCCAGATCCAATACGCTTCTTGGATTTTCTAAAATAAACACCCATCTTTTGGATTACACTTGCGAAAAAAGCGGCTCGCCTAAAATAGGACTATTTACTCCCGGAACCCACATTCCGGTCGTAGACGAAAAAGAATTATTCCAAAAACAGCCCGACTACGCCCTTATCCTTTCGTGGCACATAGGCCCCGAACTTGTAAAAATAATTCGCCGGAACGGCTATAAAGGCAAATTTATTATGCCGCTGCCAAAACCGCGGATTGTTTAAAATTCCGGAAGCTCAAAATTTATAAATTTCAAACTCTCCGTCGTTATAAACCGGCTTCAAATCTTTGATTAAGCCGGCCGCCTGATCCGAAATGCCGCCGTGAACAAAAATATAATCAAGTTTGTATTTTTGCAGCTGCCAAACAAAATCTCTTTTAAGAAAATCGCGGTAATCGCGCGCCAGCTCTTCAAACCTTGTTTCCAGTTCTTGATCGCTGAAATCCGGAAAATCTTTAACCCCGAAAAGCCCTTTCCAGTTGGTAAACAGGCGTCCGCGCGCTTCTTGCCGATGTCCGGCAAGATAATTTTCAATATTTTCGGCGTTGACGCCATTTAAAAACAAACGCGTGAAATAATTATGGAAAATTCGTTCTTCGGGCATAAGCGAAAATACCCATGTTGAATTGTAAAGATTGCAGCGCGTAAATGCCGGTACGGCGTGGTCAAAATTGGCGAAATCGTCATTTTCATCAAGCGCGAGCGCGACGCAATCTTTTTCCTGCCGGTTCAGCCAGTCAAAAGGCGAAGCGTAATTTTGCAATTCGGCGTAACGGCCATAATTTTCGGCGTAAGCGGTAAACTGGACGTATAGACCAAAAGTTAAAGAAGAAATTGCAACAGCCAATATTGCGGCCAACCAAACATATCTGTTTTTTTCGTAAAAAATTCTATAAGTCAAAACCATAAATACCGCCATTGCCAAGGGTATGGTGTATTGAACGAAATGATATGGCCAGACGGCGCGGCCGGTTACAATCTGCTGGCTGTAAACCAAAAGGCCGCCGAAAATAAATGCCAGAGAAAACCAGTGCCAATCAGCGAACCGCAAACTCATTTTTTCCCGAAATTCATCCTTAAACCGGAAAAACAGCGCGGCATAAAATCCAAGAACGGCAAGAAGCAATTTATTAAACAAAGGATAATGAGTTAAAAACAAACCGCTTCGTAAAACCGATTCTTGATGCCAGGGACTCGCGGCTGCTTTCAATGCGCCGTACCAATAAGGCAAGGCGAATAAAAAACCGAGAAAAACAATAAAAATCAAATTTTTTGCAATCCGGTATTCTTTTTTAAACAAATAAATTAAAACTAAAACTCCGGCGACGGATAAAGCCGTCCCCCAGCTGAAAAAATAGCTGCCCATCATCAAAGCCAAAAAAAGACCGGCAAAAATGATTGACAGTTTCGGCCAATTTGTATTTTTAACAATCGCCCAAATCAAAATCAAAAAAGAAAACAAAAAAATAGCGCCCAAAATCGGATTAACCGGACGCGACCATATCAAAAAGTCCCGGCCCAAAACGCTTTTTCCGGCAATAAATCCAAAAATGCTTCTAAAATCAACCAAATCATACCCGAGCGTTACAAACAGCGCCCCGGCCGCGGCGTTTATTTTTCCGGCCGCGGCCGGAGATTGGCCGGTCAATTTCCAAATCAAAAAATAAACCAAGAAAAACAGCATGAACGGAAAATAAAAACGGCTGGCAATTAAAACATTGACCGGCGAGATCCGGAAAAGCATTGCCGGCATTGCGTAAAAAAACTCGCCGACCGGGGGAGATAACGGCAACTGATCCTTATATTCATAAAATACCGGCGAACCTAAAGTCCAATGGCCGTCCATAATTTCCCGTATTCTTAAAAGATATTCATCTTCATTGGCGGTTTGCATCATGGGAATTCCCTGATAACGATCGGCGGCGATAAAAAAGACGTGAGGCAAAATATAAATCAGGCCGACCGCAAAAGCCGCGCAAAATGCCAATTTATGCTCTCTGATAAACTCTAAAATCATTTGTAATTTTTTAAAACCGCCCCGAATCGCCTCAAATCAGGCGCGGTATTGAAAACTTTTAAATGTTTGAGGCCAAGAACGTTTTCGGATGTTATTGGAAGCCGTATTCCCGATATCTCGGCAAATCTCAAAATAAAATAAGCAAGGATGGTCGGAACCGGAATAAACAATGGTTTTGATCCTGCTTTTTTCGCTATATTAAGATAAAGTTCTTTCAGGGTAATCGCGTCCGGAGTCGCAACCATAAAACTGCCGCAAATATTTTTTTTAATTCCCAATTCTATTATCCGGCATAAATCATCAAGCTCTATGGTCTGAACGCGCTGTTTACCTCCCCCGACAAGGGGAATAATTTTTTTAGTTTTTAATACGGAAGCTATTCTTCCGAAAAGCCCCCCTCCTTCGCCCAATACCAGCCCCGGTTTCAATATTAAATCTTGACGCGGATCAAATAAACTTTCCATTAATAACTTTTGCCGCCCGTAATTGGATTCCGCTTCCGAATGAGCGGACAAGGTTGAAAGAAAAACCATTTTCACGCCGTATTTCCGGCATAAAGATATAATTTTTTTGGCGCCTTCCAGATTAACATCGGCGGCGCGGTTTCTTCCGATAACCGGCTGATAAGCGGAGTGCACCAAGTAATCGGCTCCCTGAAACCCCATATCTTTTACTTCGCTCAACTCAAAATGGAAACAAGACGCCATCGGATTGTTGTAATCGCACTTTGCTCTTTGAAAAGTGCGGACGTTAAAGCCTAATTTTAAAAAATGGCCGACCAAGCGGGAACCGATAAAACCGGAACTGCCGGTTATTATAATGGTTTGATTTTTATCCATGCCGGAAAGATTTCAAGGCATTGCAGGCCGTAATATGAGCGTTGGCCATTAAAGTGAAAGTCGGACCCTTTGCCGGCATATATCGCAAACCCGAACCATCCGCGACATAAACATTTTCCGTGCCGTTAAGCCTGCCGCTGACTGAAAGGGTAAACGGCTTTCCGGAATCATTGAACGGCAGCGTTCCGCCGTAGTGAATGCTTGAGCCGTATCCCGGATCCAGCCGTTTTATCGGATAACATCCCAGCCGGCGAAGAGCTTTTTTAATCATTTTTTCGCGGCTTATATTTTCTCTTATCTCTCTGTCCGATAATTTATAATTGATGACCAGCTTGTCCCCGGTCGGGCTGGATTCATCTTTTACCAGTTTAATGTATTTATCCGGCGAGCCTTTGTCGGGATGATGGAGACCGGCTATTGCCAAACACGGATAGCCCAGCCTTAAAAGACGGAGCGCGTCGGCAAAATTAAAAGGCAGTTCATTGGCCAGACGAAACAGCATCAGCGAAGAATAGGTGTAAAACATGAGAGTGGAAATATCAAATCCATTTTTATGTTTGTCGTAAAAAAGCGACAACTGGCTATAACTTATTTTTCTGGCGTCAGCCTCTTTCCCGATCATTCTCGGCTGAAAACAAGGAAGATAACAATAGATTCCGCAAAGAATCGGCAGCCGGTTTTGATTATAGTTGAAAGACCGCATAACAATGCGGGCCGTGCCCAATGTTCCGGCGGCCAGGATCAGCTTCTTGCAATAAAATTTTTCATCTTCATATTTTGAACCATTTGTTTTGCGCGCCGTAATTTCAATTTCGGCGCTTTGTTCCGAAAACCGCGTCACCAAACAGTTTCCGTAATAGAAAAAATTGGGTCTTTTTTTTAAATCGTTTAAAGTTATTGCCGGGCGGTAGGCGGAATCTCCGTAATTGTCCCAAAAATCCATGTCTCGGTACTCCGTGCTTTTGCGCCTGCCCAAATCGGAGGTTAACATGGCCAGCGGCGTTCTTCCCAAAAAAAATCCTTTACTCTTCAGCAATGAACTGTTTTTTTGGTAAGAAGAATAAATTCCGTTCAAACCTGATTCCAAACGCGTCGGCGGCTGAATATTTTGCAGCTTCCCAAGACAATACGGCGACCCATCGTCGTGAATGCCGGATATGCCGATCCTGCCGGCAATAACGCGATAAGAATCCAAAAGAGCCTCTTTTTGAAGGCCGACAGCCTGTATTTCAGGTTCGGAATAAACAAAACAAGCCAATCCCCAGGCGCCGCCAAGCCCTCCGTAAGCCAGCGATTCCACCGGCTGAAAATTATCCGATGCGACCGGAAGCCATTTACCGGTTCCTTCGGTTGTAAATTGCCGCGGCGGAGTAAGCTGAGCGCCGGCTTTTGTTTTGCCAAAAGATATTCCTTCAAAATTCTTTCCCAAAAAATAAACATGCTGATCGGCGTCCGATTTGCGGATAGACGCAAAATTATTTTTTGGTATCTTGTCTTGATAATAATCGTCGTAAAATCCGACATCCACCATGCCGACATCCGCGCCGGCTTCTACCAAACTTTGAGCCGCCATTGCTCCGCTCGGGCCGGAGCCGACAACTATAAAATCATGATATCTTTTCATATAAAATCAATGATTTTAAGATAAAAAATCCGACAATCGCCCGAAATAAAGCCCTTAAACCCAGCCAGCCGGCATTTATAACCCATGGAATTCTCTTTTTATTATATAAGAAAAATTCCGAATAAGACGGTTCAGTTTCAAGAACAGCGAACATAATATAAATTTTTTTCCTAATTGAGTTTGTCGGCTGGATAAGAGCAAATCCGGCGTCAATATACGGCAATAATGCCGGATGATTTAAAACCAAATTCCAGATTCGCTGATCCTTCTGATTCATTTTTATATTATGAGTTTTAATCGCTTGATCAAAAAGATTTTGATTGGCGCGGCTTAACTTTGCGCCGATCAAATACCGAGCTATTATTTCCGCTTCTTTTTCCGGAGTGATCATATGCGCAAATATAAACAAAATATATTTTAATGCCTCTTAAACCGATATTTAAAAAGCGTTTGGATTGCTTTAAATCCGTCTTTTAAGGATATTTTTTTTCCTTCTTCAACTCTTCTGGCGCGATATTCAATGGGCACTTCAACAATTTTGATTTTTTTCAAAGAAAGTTTTGCGGTCACTTCGGGACAAAATTCAAATCCCCGGCATTCAAGATTCATTTTTTCCAAAATTTCCCTTTTAAAAGCTTTGTAACAGGTGGCTTCATCGGTAATGTGTATGCCGTATAAAACGTTGGCTAAAAAGGAGAGCAATCGGTTGGCTAAATAGTATGCCAATTTCATTTGAGCCGGATATTTGCTTTTGAGAAAACGGGAACCATAAACAACGTCTGCCTTATTTTCAAGAAAAGGCTTGAGAATAAGCGGGTAATCGGAAGGCGAATATTCCAAATCCGCGTCTTGAATAATGACAATGTCGCCGGTGGCGACGGCCAAACCTGAACGGATTGCAAAACCTTTTCCCATATTTTTTCCGGATCGGATCAATTTCATTTGATATTTATTTTGAAGGCCCGTGAGAATATCCCAGGTGCGGTCATTTGAACCGTCATCAACAAATATAAGCTCTTTTTTTACGCCCAAATAATCTAACGGGGAAGCCTCAACCATCTTCAGCATGTCTGAAACGGTTTTTTCTTCATTGAAACACGGGATAATAATGGAAAGAATCATATGGATATTTTATGGCTTAATCTTCTTAAATAAATCAATCTGATGCTGTCAAAAGCAAGAATCGCCATAAAAGGAGAAATCGGCGCCCGATACCTTTGCTGGCCCAAAGGCGAAACAATCGCCGCGTATAAAAGAATAAATAACAGCAGAAAAAGTGAATTTTTTGGAAAAGTCTCGTTAAATTTCCATTGCAGGAAAAAATTAAGAAGAGCCAATCCGCTCGCCAATAAAGTCGTTAATTTCAAAAAAAGAGAAAAATACCAGATGGGATGCGTTCGCAACTCGCCGGCAGCCGCGTAAAATTCTCCTCTGAAAATGTTTTTCACTGCATTAATGTCCATTCCGCCGGGCCCGAGAACGGCGCTGTCAATGCCAAAATCATGAATTATCGCGTCTACGGTAGTATCGTGCCAAAAAAGTCTCGGTATGCTGACAATATCATAAACAACAAACCAAAAAAGATTTTTTCTTATAAATTCAATTCCTGATTTTGCCAATTTTCGAGCGCGGTGCGGTTCAAAAAGCTGGGCGTCATGATCAACTCCCAACCGCTCTTTGGCGCGATCCCAAGTATAATCATTATAAGCCGGGCCGTGTCCGCCTTTTAAAAACTCCTGAAAAAATCCGGTATCCTGATAAAGAGCCGCCAGCGGATTAGATGAAAATTGAAAAACTTTCAAAACAAAAAAATTATAATAAAGCCAGGGCGAAAGCATCGTTAAAAAGATCAGTCCGGCATAAATAAACCTTTTTATAATCTTCTGTTCCCCGGCAAAAAACACCGCTAAAAACAAAAAAACGCCGAAAAAAAAGAACTGCGGTTTGGTTAAAGCGGCAAGCGCCAGAAAAACCGAACCATAATAAAGATTGCCGCTTTTTTTATAAGCAATGTAAATTCCCAAATTAAAAAGCGAAATAACCAGAAAAAAAATGACAAAAGCCTCCGTCATTATCGCCTTGGAAATAAAAGAGGAGGCAAGATAGGGATTTAAGGCAAAAAAGACCGCGGCGGGAAAAACCGCTTTTTCAGAAAATATCTTCCGGCCCAAAACATAAATCAAAACAGCCGTAATCGCCATTATCAAATCCTGAACAAATCCGGCGTAGTTAAAAGAAATGTTAAATCTGTAAAAAAACAGAAGAAAAAGCGGATAGATCGGCGTTCTGAAATTGTCCGGTTCGGGATCAACGGGCGAAGCCGACCAAATGCCTTTATAAAGAAAATTGCCGGCGGTGTTAAGATAATCGGCGGCGTCTCCGGTATAAGAAACAAGCGAATTGTGATTGAAAAAAAGACCAAAACCAAATAATATCCTCACGGCGACAGCCGCAATAAAAATAATGGCTATTTTATGTTTCGTTTCCAATTTCATTTATGAATTACTTTAATGATTTTAAAATCATCAATCAAAGGAACGACTGGCGCGTCTGCAGCGCTGAAATCATCCATATTTTTCAACTTCTCCAAAGCCGGCTGATATTCCTGACCGGGCAAAACCAACAGAAAATTGACTTTTCCGGGTATGGTGGAATAAATTCTATCCATATATTCCAGCAAAACATCAATATTTTTAAAAGAAATTATGAGACGATCGGCGTAAAAATCCTCAAGAGAGCGGTCTACTTTGGCAATATCGGGTTTAATTCTTAAAATCATGGTTGAAGAATCGGATATTTTATTCAAATTTTGGAGAAAAACAATATCCTCTTTGGGAAAAACATTGTTCGGCCACTCCCTGGTGTAACTGAAACTGGCCGAAAAATGCGCCGCCCAAAACGCGATCGCACAAAACAATAAAGCGAAAAAATGTAAACTAAATTGTTTTTCTTTTATTTTTTTCAATAATTTCCAGGCGGCAAGCCCGAAAATTAAAAGCAATGCCGGAGCCATTTGTCTTCCTTGATATCCAAACGTGCCGGCCACCGGAAAAATAAAAGGATGGATTGAACCGCTGACCGCCAAAATCGCGCCGTAGCGCAAAAGATGTTTAGAGTCTTTTTCCTTAAAAAGGAAATAAACCAACAATAAAATCAACGGGATTGCGAATCTGGTGCGCATATCTGAAAAATATCCGGCTGTTGAAAACGCCGCGGAAATACTTTTTATTATCGGAGGCAGATTATCTAAAGCCGCCGGCGCCTCGCTGAAACGGTATAAAAAATCGCCCCATAAATCAAGCATTGCGTTTTTAAAACCCAAATAAAAAGTATTCTGCGTAAATTGGATAATAAAAGCAGACAGCGGGGCCGCTGCCCAGTAAAAATATTCTTTAAAATTGAATTTTTTGGTTTCCATGAAATTGAAAGCGCCGAGCCAGAAAAATACGAAAAAAGTTGAGTCAAGAGAAACGGAGGCCAAAATAAAATACAAAATCCAGATTGCCGATTTCAACCGCCGTTTTGACGCCGCGCTGTCGGCTATTTTCCAATAATACGCGCTCAAAAATAAAATCAAGAGCTTAAAAAAATCATCCAAAGGAGTGTTATTCAGCGAATCGGCATAACTGATGAAACTGGATGAAGTGATGTAATAAAAAACGGCAATCAAGGCAATCCAGCGATTGTAATTAGTCAGAATATAGATAAAACCGGCTAAAAATAAAACCGAGCCGAAAGAAAAAACAACTGATAACATTCTGAACCAAAATCTATTCTCAACGCCCAATTTTCCAAGCAAACCGTAAGGAATGACGTAATTGGACGGATAATGATTGTAATAAAGCCTGTTGCCGACAAGGCCGCCCGTCAGCGTGTTGCCTGTCAGAAAACGGAATTCCGGTTTATCTAAAATTTCTATTTCAGGATGATAACCGTTAAGCAAAAAAAACATCCTGTGCTTTAAAAAGCCGTCTCTTGCCCAGTAGCGGACAGTAAGCATTGTCTGGGCCGAACCCCAATTCCAGTTGTCCCAACTTTCAATCTGAGCGGATCGCGAAACTAAAAAAATCAAAGAAGGCAAAATAATTAAAAATGCCAAAAATCCAAACCGCAGATTCTTTTTATTTCGTAAAATTTCCATTTTAATAAATTATTTTTGGCATACCAGAAACAAATTATCCGGGGTTTTTCTCTCATCTTCTTTTCCGATCCGATTAGCCGACAAAACATCAAAAAAACTCGCGTCCAAAAATCTCATTTGCGCTGAAATTCCAAAACGGACCAGCGCGTCAAAAACCGTCCTGGGAAGCATGTTTCTCGCGCCCTGATACATCGCACTGGCGATATTTTTAACAAAACTGCCGTCCGGTTTGAATCTTTGCGCGCTTAAACTAAAAATGCCGCGCAATAAATGATTATATAATGCGTCTATCCGCACCTCGCCAATTGAAAATACTTGCTCGGCCGCCGCTCTTAATTCCGGAAGAGTATATTCGTGTTTATGCGGAAGAATAAGCCGGTATTTTATTTCATCGTTTGGATTTTCCATATAAAGATTCTGACAATTTCTTCTTTCCGGAGTGCCAATAAAAGCATATCCTTTTGGTTTCAATATGCGCCGCGCTTCTTCCAAAAAACGCAAACCTTCCCGCTTTTCAATATGTTCAATGACATGAGAAGACAAAACAACATCAAAAGATGACGCCGGAAATTGAGTGTTTTTGGCAGACTCAATATACATAAATTGAACTCCAAATCTGCCGTATGCCGATTTCGCGTAATCAATAATTTCCTTTGAATAATCCGCTCCCAAAATTTCAATATGAGGGAATATCGTTTTGAGATAAACCAGCGCTCTTCCCGTGCCGCAGCCAAGTTCTACTAATTTTGCGTTTTTTGAAAGACGCAATGCCTGCAAATAACGCGCGGCCGCCAAATAGACCGGCATTACCGCGCCGTAATGCATCAACGGATTGCGCAATTCGGATCCGGCTCCTTCTTTCGCCACGGATTCTGAAACCGGAAAAAAAGGATTTAAGGCGCTCCATTCCCAATAATCTCTCGCCTCTTTTTCTAATTTAGAATAATTAATATTAATCACATTCCCCTTTATTTATGCGTTACGCTTATTAACGCCAGACCTTGCGGCGGCATATCAACAGTCCGCGGTATCATAGTATATTTTTCCATGGATTTCAATTTCATTAAAACTGCTTGGTATTCCGCGTCGGTTGCCGCGATCAAAAAATTAACTCCTCCGGACATAACTGAACGCAATTTATCCATATATTCCAGCAATGTGTCCGTATCTTTAAAAGCAAGTATAAGGCGATCGGAATAATATTCTTCCAAAAAACGTTCCGAACCGGCCGCAACGGCATTCGCAGTGCCGATAATTATTGTTCGCTGGTCTGTTATGCCCGCAAGCTGGCGCAAATATTCTATTTTTTCTTTTGCAATTACATCATGCGGCCATTCTTTAAGGTAGGCAAAAAGGTTGTAAAAATGCGCCGCCAAAAAAATGCCAAGACAGCACGCGACCAACAGTTTATCTTTTCCAAAATTCTTTTCTTTAAAAGAAATAATTGTCTGCCATAAAGCTAAAGAGAACAACAAAAGAAGCGCCGGCGCAGCTTGCCTGCCTTGATATCCGAAAGCCGCCGTGGACGGAAGAATAAAAAGATAAATCAATCCGGCAACAAACAACGTTGTAATAAAACGCAAAATGTCCTTGTGAGCAAATTTATTCTTAAAAAATAAATAAGCCAATAAAATAATGAGCGGAAGAGCAAATCTCGTTTTAAGATCGGAAAAATAGCCGATAGCGGAAAGAGACAGAAAAATATTTTTTATTACGGGCGGAAGATTATTTAATCCAGCGCCGACTTGCGGCGTCTCGCCGAATCTGAAAAGAAAAGTCCCGTAAACATCAAGCGCGGCGTCTTTTAAACCCAAATACCAGATATTCTGTCCCATTTGCAGAATAAAAGCGGATAACGGAGCCAAAGCCCAGAATAAGTATTTTTTGAAGTTGATTTTTTGGGTCGTGATGTAATTTAAGGCGCAAAGCCAGAAAAAAACGAAAAAAACGGAGTCATAAGAACTTATGGCCAGAACGAAAAACAAAATCCATATTGTTTTATCAAGCCATTTTTTGAGCTCCCCGACCTCAATTTTGGAAATTCCGTAAACGCTTAAAAACAATATAAGCCATTTAAAAAAATCATCCACCGGCATATTGGCCAGAGAATCGGCATAGCCCAAAAAGGTTGTTGAAGTCGTATAATATAAAATCGCCGATAAAGTCGCCCATTTATTCCGTTTCGTAATCAAATAAATAAAACCGGCCATAAAAACCGCTGAACTAAACGAGAAAAAAAACGCCAGCGCTCTGAACCAGAATCGGCTTTCTGCGCCGAATTTGGCAAGAAAACCGTAAGGCATAAGGTAAAAAGGAGGATAATGAGTATAATAGAGCCGCCTGCCGATCAAACCATAGCCGGAAATTCCGTCCGCCAAAAACCGTAATTCGGGCCGATCCAGAACTTGGATGTCCGGATGATATCCGGACGGCAAAAAAAGAAATTTATGTTTAACGAATCCGTCCCGCGCCCAATACCGGACGGTAAGCATGGTCTGCGCCGAACCGAAAGCCCAATTGTCCCAACTTTCATCGCGGCTGATCCGAATCGCCATATATGTCAGTGAAGGCAGCATCGCCAGCGCCAGTATCCCCCATTTAAACCACGACTTTCGCGCAATATTCTCTCTCAAATATAAAATCATTTTTTAATCCCGATATAATAAAAACCGAATGATATATTTTTGGCCGAATGATATCGCGCCAAAATGTGATCCAAAAAATTAAACGGCGCGAAAATTACGGTAAAGACAATCGCCAGAAACTCGTGCAGAAAAACCGAGTTAAACGACAAGACCAGCGCCAGCCACTCGCGAAGTATCGCGGTTAAAGCGTAAGTCGGTCCCCAGCCGACGGCTAATTCTTTGGTTTCAAATTCTTTAAAAAATTCCGCAATTCCGGCCTCGGTCCAGCGGAAATAATCATCGGGCGAGGCGTGAAATCCGCAAATAAAAGGCAGCGAAGCATAAATCAATCCGCCGTTTTTAAGCACCCGCTTCATTTCCAAAAGAGCCTTTTCGGGATTTTTGAAATGTTCAAAAGAAGATTCGCAAATGACCGCGTCGGCCGCTTCGTCTTTAAACGGCAAATTCATAATATCGGCGCAAACCGCAACGCCGGCATAAGGCTCAATATCGACATTAATGACATCGTCCCTTATGATTTTCGGCCCCGAAGCGATATTTAAAATCACGGAGCCTTTCGGCATAATTTTGACGGCCGTTTTCGCGCTTTTGCCGACAAAAACTCCGAGAGTGTAATAAAGAGCAAAAAAAAGTTTAGGATGTTTTTTAAGAAATTTTTTAAGATTCGGCATGAAAGACGCGTTCTCGCCAGCCTCCGGCGCCGGCGAAACAAACATTAAAGAATCGTTTTTCTTATGATAAAAACGGCGGCATGCCCTGCAGCGAAGGCCGTTTTGAACCGCGTCAAAATCAGCCGAACAATCAGGGCATTTCAGCAGCGGCTGAATTTGTGATAACATAGGATTTATTGTAATGGAAATTGAGCTTTACCGCCAGATTTATGAAAACGAAAAAACGCATTGGTGGTATGTCGTGCGTCGGCTGCTTGTTCATAAAATTATAGCGGCCTACTGCCCCAAAACACCGCTCAATATGCTTGACATCGGCTGCGGAGCCGGACTTTTAACAAAAGAGCTTGAAAAATACGGCGAAGTTACCGGAATTGACGCTTCGCCTGAAGCGGTTAAATTCGCAAAGTTGCGCGGAGTTGATGTCATAGAGTCTAGTATTGAAAATTTTGAAAACAACGGCAAATTTGACTGCGCGCTGGCGCTTGATATTCTTGAACATTGCGAAAATGACGAACTCGCGATTAAAAAATTAAGAGATTTTTTGAAGCCGGACGGCGTTATCATCGTTTTTGTCCCGGCCTTAAAAATATTTTGGGGCGAACAAGACGAAATCAGTCATCATTTCCGGCGATACGCATACCAGGAACTGAAAAATAAATTTGAAAACGCCGGATTTAAAACGGTCTATCAGTCTTACTTTAATTTTTTTCTGGCTCCGCTGATTCTTGCCGCAAGAAAAACAATGCGGCTCTTTAATATTAAAACCGGAACGGAATTTAAATTGAATAACCCGTTTTTGAACGCGGTTTTCAAGTCAATTTTTACGCTGGAATATTTTCTTCTGCCGAAAATAAAATTTCCGTTCGGCGTTTCGCTTTTAGGGGTTTATAAGAAAATTCCTTAAGTTTTTCGGCCCAAAACAGTCCAGCTATTTTTATTTTTCCGGTAAATTTCAATATCTTTCAGTCCAAATCCGTCCATCAAGCCAAAAGCTTCTTCTTTTTTGTAATAATTGGCGACTCTCGGCAGAAGCTGGTCAAAAATTATGGAATGGATATGGTTAAATCCGAAATTTTTAAGCTGTCTTAAATACGGATTTTTAAACGGAAGAATTTTCACCAGCGCGAAAAACGGCGCGCTTAAAAAATAGGTCAAAAAATTCAAAAACGCCGGCGGCAAACGGCTGGTTATAAGCCGCCTGGCGGGAGATACGAATTTAACTATCCATTCGTTACCTTCATAACCGTAAACCCAGATCAAAACGGCGCCGCCGGATTTTGCGGCCCGGACCATCCGCCGGACGGCTTCCCGCGGATTTTCAAGATGATGAATGACGCCGATTGAAAAAACAATGTCAAATTCGTTTTCAAAATCCGCGTCATAAACCGATTGGTATAAAACCCGGGCGTGCGGAAAAGCCGACAAATTGCGCCGGGCGGCCTGGACGCTTCTTTGGTCAAAATCAAAAGCCACCGCTTCTGAAACGCCGTATTTTAAGGGCCAAAAAGAATTGCGCCCCATCCCGCAACCGGCATCCAAAACGCGTTTGCCCTTAAAGTCCTCCGGAACAAGCGGAAAAACCCATTTTAAAAACTGGCCCTCGTGCTCCGGAAGGATTTTTTTATATCTGGACCATTCGTAACCGAATCTTTCCTGGGAAGCCATATATAAAAAATAAATCTACAAGCCCCATTTTTCAAGCCAGGACTGAAAAACAATCATGTTCCAAATTTCCATCCGCCGGTCCGCTCTGCCGGTTTGATGTTCGGTCCAGATTCCGTCAACCGCCGGCGGATTAAACCACGGATTGGATTTAAAATGCGACAATTTTTCTTCGGCAAATTCTTTCAGTTCATTTCTAAACCACTTACCGAGAGGAACGGCAAAACCCTGTTTGGAGCGCCAAGCGATATTTTTTGGAAAATATCCGGCTGCTATTTTTCTCAAAATATATTTGGTCTTAAAGCCGCGCAGGCGAAAATTAACCGGCAAAGAAAGAACAAATTCAGCCAGATTGTGGTTTAAAAAAGGAGCGCGGACTTCAAGCGAATTAGCCATGCTGGCGCGGTCAACTTTGGTTAAAACCTGATCTCCCAAATAAAACTTCTGATAAAAACGGATGATTTGATTCCAAGATGATCCGTTTAAATTACCGATGGGATCATTGATCGCGCCTTCCGCTATTTTAAATGGCAAAAAAGAATTTTTCATATCATTTGATAAAATACGATCCAAGTCTTCGGAATTAAAATTGGCAAGCCACTGCTGATGGCGCAAAACAGGCCCGCCGCGGCTGTTTGAAAAAAAGCGGCGCAGCTTGAAATCAAGCGACATGTATTTTCCGGATGTCGGAATCAATCGCAACGCCGCTTTCGCCAAAACGGAAGCGGCCGGCAAAAAAGGCGACGACATCCGCCACAATTTCTCGGCAATGAAAGTCTGATAGCCCAAAAATAACTCGTCGCCGCCGTCTCCGCCCAAAACGGTTTTCACTCTTTGGCGGGCAAACGCCGAAAGAATATAGGTCGGAATTATTGAGGGATCGGCAAACGGCTCGTCAATTATTTCGGCGATGCGCGGCAAAAGATTCAAAACTTCTTTCGGACCGACAATTTTTTGGTAATGGCGGGTTTTAAGAATCCGCGCCGCCAGTCCCGCATAAAATGATTCATCAAAAGACTTTTCTTCAAAACCTATTGAGAATGTTTCAAGCTGCGGATTTATTTTTTTGGCGAAATAAGCGATCAAACTGGAATCAAGGCCTCCGGATAAAAAAACTCCGACCGGCACATCGGCAATCATTGTTTTTTTCACCGTATTTTCCAGCGCCAGTTCCAATTTTTTTTTAGCTGATTCAAAGGAGTCCGGGATCCGGGCCGGCGAAAAAGACGGCTGCCAATATCTTTTAATGTCAGCGCGCCCGTTTTGCCAAACCAAATATTGACCGGCTTCAAGTTTATAAATATTCTTAAAAATCGTGTAAGGCGACGGGATATAGCCGAAAGACAAATAACGAATGACCGATTCCGGATCTATTTCTTTCGGCGCGGCGCGGCTTGCAATAAAACTTTTCAGCTCCGAAGCAAAAGCAAAAAAATCGCCGCTGGCGCAATAATACAAAGGTTTCTCGCCCATCCGGTCGCGCGCCAAAACCAAGGTTTTATTCCGCCCGTCCCAAATGCCTATCGCAAACATTCCCTCAAGGCGCTCAAATATATTTTGACCCCACTCAAGCCAGCCCTCCAAAACAACTTCGGTGTCGCTCTGGCTGCGAAACGAATGCTTACGACTCAACTCTTTTTTCAGTTCTTTAAAATTATAAATTTCGCCGTTGAAAACAACGGCTGATTTGCCGTCAGCGGACAAGAACGGCTGGCGCCCGCCTGCCAAATCAATGATTGAAAGACGTCTGTGACCCAAAAAAACATCGCCGTCTTGAAAAAAACCTTCGTCATCAGGACCGCGATGCCTGATAGCCGCGGTCATTTTCCTGATTAACTCTTGGTCGCCGCCGATAATACCGGCAATGCCGCACATAATTGTCAATTAATAATTTCCTCTTTAATTAAAAAATCATTTTCGCTGGTATTTTTATCGCGCCGAATATAAATTTCCGCCAGCAATCCCATTAAAATAAACTGCACGCCGATAATGGCAAAAATGGCGGCCAGTGTCGGCAATGGAGTTAAAATAAAACTAATGCCCATAAAAATTCTCAAGTAAAGCATAATTATAAACGCGGCCAAACTTAAAAACAGGCCGGCAAAACCAAAACCGCCGAAAAAATGAATCGGGCGGGATGAATATCGGTTGAAAAAAGTAAGCGCCAGAACGTCAAGCAATACCTTAAAGATTCTCATCAAACCGTATTTTGATTTGCCTGATTTTCGCGCCGAATATTGAACTTCAATCTCGGCGAGATGAGCGCCTAAAACAGAAGCGTTGGCGGCAATCAAACGATGTTCTTCGCCTTTCAGCTGTATTTGATTGATAACCGAACGGCGATATGCCCTCAAGGCGCAGCCAAAATCGTTCAAAGCCGCTCCGGAAACATAAGCAATCAGTTTGTTGGCCGCCAGAGACGGAATGCGGCGCAAAATCAACTGATTGCTCCAGCGATTTTTCCGCCATCCGGAAACAACATCATAACCCTCGTTTATCTTGGCGATCAGCCGCGGAATGTCTTCCGGATGATTTTCCAAATCGCCGTCCATTGTCACCACCGTATCGCCACGGGAACGCCTGATGCCGGCGGCTAAAGCATGACTTTGACCGAAATTTTTTCGCAAGCGCAAAGCGGTAAGCGGTTTCAAACTCCTCATCGCCTCAAATGTCGCGTCGGTTGAACCGTCATCAACAAAAACAATTTCAAAATCATAATCCAAATTCTTAAAAACCCCGATCAAGCGCTGATGGAGCTCGGCGACATTCTTTTCCTCGTTAAAAAACGGAACAATGACCGAGATTAACCGCGATTTCATAATTTAAACCAAAAATACCCTATTTACGGCTGTTTGACAATATCCCAATAATTCCTATCCTTAAAATAATGAACCGGGCGAAAAAAATCAGGTGGGGCATTATTGGGTTGGGAGTGCAGGGAGAAAATATGGCGCGGTCAATCGCCGGCTCCAAAAACGGGATTCTTTATTTTGCGTCAAGCAAAAACAAAAACCGGGCGGAGAATTTCGCAAAAAAATACGGATTCCCGCATTACGGCGCAATCCAAGACATGCTAAAAAATCCTGAAGTGGACGCGATTCTTATATCATCAAAAAATAATGAGCATGTCCGTCATGTTTTAATGGCGGCCTCTGCGAGAAAACACATTCTTTGCGAAAAGCCGCTCGCGCTCTCGCTAAAAGACGGGCAGGCAATGGCAAGCGCCGTCAAAAAACATCACGTCCGTTTCGCGGTCGGATTTCATCTGCGCCACCATCCGGCTGTACAAAAAGCCAAAAAAATAATAGCCTCCGGAAAAATAGGAAAAATTTTGCTAATTAAAACCCACTGGTGCATAGGCTATACAAAATTTTTCCCCCTTCCCGCTCACATGAAATGGCGCGAAAATTTAAAGGAGGGCGGCGGCGCGTTTATGGCCCGCGGAACGCATTTATTGGATTTAATTAACGCTCTCACAAATAAGAAACCTTTAGTCGTTTCGGCCATGATGAATAAAAACAAAAAAGCCGACCTAACTGCGCTCGGCATAATAAATTACGGCGATTTCTTCGCGACAATCGCGACAAGCAAAGTAATTGCGCATCTTGGAAACTTTATTGGAATTTACGGGGATAAAGGAAATATTGAACTTTATGATTTCATGGCCCCGAATTCAAGCAGCCGCCTGATTTTAAAAACAAAAAAAATCAGCTCAAAAAGAAGCGCCGGCCGCCTTAAAACCGTATGGCACTATAAAATGCAACCGGAAAAGCCGGCAAACCGTTCTTATTCGTTTAAAAAAGAAAATTTGTGGCAAAAAGAAATAGAAGATTTCGGCGATTCAATACTTTCCGGCAAAAAAACGCCGAATGCCGCTCTTGAAGACGGCCTGCTCAATATTGTTCTTGCAGACGCCTTTATAAAATCCGCGCGCCAAGGCAAAAAGATAAAAATAAAATATTAATTATTCTTTGGGATTTAATAAATACCAGTCATAGGTTTTTTTAAGTCCTTCATCTAAGGCGACTTGCGGCCTCCAGCCTGTCAGGTTTTGAAGCTTGGAAATATCAGCCAGACGCCTTTTAACGCTGCCGGCCGGCGAAGATTTGATTTCTATTTTTTGAGGTCTCCAGAGCGCAACCTTAAACATCCGCTCCGCCAGTTCCTCCATTGTAATTTCGTGAACATCTCCGATATGGACCGTCTCAATCGGCTGATTGTCGGTTTTGGAAAAATCCATAAGCATTTGCATCGCGCGGACGGCATCGTCAATATAGCAAAATGTCCTGGTATCGTCTGCGCCATAAATCGGAAACGGGTCTATGCGCTTGGCAATACGCATAGAAAATTCGGGGATGACGTGGTCGAAGCCCGCTCTTGGCCCGTAAAAATTGTGCGGCCTTACGATTAAGGCCCGAAAATTATATTTTGCGGCATAGTGGATCACGAAAAGCTCGCCGACTAATTTAGTTGCCGCGTACGACCACCTTGGGTTATAAGTATCTTCCACGATTAGCGGCACTTTTTCCGGAGTCGGAATCGGTAATTTGCCGAAGGCATTGAGCGCGCCGGCGTAGGCCTCGTTGGACGAGGTAAAACAAAATTTGCCGGCGCGGTTTTTTTCTTTGAACCATTCCAGCATGTGCGCCAGCGAAAGAGTGTTAATCCTTAAAGTCTCATGCGGCATTTCATAAAAATTCTTGGTGCCGTTGATCGCGGCCAAGTGGTAGACATGATCATATCCCGCGCCTAATTTTTCGTAAGAAGCAGGGTTTGTCAAATCCAATTCCAAAAAACGCACCCGCGGATCATCTAAAAGTTTTTTCAGATCATTATCGGCTTTTCCGCGCCTGAAATTATCAACTAAAATTATCCCGGCGTTGGAGCCGTATTCTTTCAAAAGATGCCGCGCCAGATGATAGCCGATAAAGCCGGCGCCTCCGGTGATTAAAATTTTTCTTTTTTGCAAAATCATGTCCTTAAATTGACAAAAATATTTTTAAATATATAATATCGGTGGATATTGACCTTTGAACTTTTAATTTTAAACTAAGGAGGGTTCAAAATGAGTTCTGACAGGAAAGCCCGAGGCGAAAAAGTCATTAAAATTTTTCCCGGGCTTTGGAAAGCAATTTATGATCGCCATGTTAAGGCGAATATGTCAACCGGCGGACACGACCCCTTTCATGCCGCCAGAGCCGGACAACATGCTTTCAACATTGCGGAGGACCAAGCCACAGCCAGGCTTGCTGCAATTGCCGGACTCTGCCATAACGCCGACCGAATACTTCAACACGAACTAAAAATCGGCAAAAAAGAGGTTCCGGAAGAAATAATTGCGGATTTGGTCAACAAATGGCTTGATGAAATTGATTTGCATGCAGAAGAAAGATCAATAATTATCGGCGCTGTGCTTAAACACAGTCTGCCAAATGATCCCGATGATAGTCAAGTACTGGTGGCTTTAAGAGACGCGGATCGTTTGATAAATTTGGAGCCGGACGAGATTATACGTTCGGGTCAATTTCACAAAGTTCCGGCGGTTGACCCCATTTACTGGCTGTCTGACCCCGCCGCGACTTTCAAAGAGCCAAGATCGGTGATTAAAGACCTGTCTCATTGCGCCGAGTGGGGCAATTTCAATGATCCAAAATTCGGCATTCGCCTGCCCAAGGCGCAAGCCCTTGCCGCAAAACACGCGAAATTTATGCTGGACTACATTGAAAGGGTGAAAGAAGTCTGGGAAGAAGCCGGCCTTTTGCCCTTTACTCCTCCAAAATAATTCGGAGCCAAACGGCCGACACCAGTGTCGGCCGTTTTACAAACCCCAGAAATTCCAAATATCCACGATTTTTTTGTCCTTGTATTTGCCCATATCAAGATCTTTGTATTGTTTGTGGGGAGCGGCCAACACTATAATATCGGATTGTTTTAATACTTTGGAAAGCGGATGAAAAGACGGACTTTTAATATGAAAGTCGTGGCATAAAACTTTTTTGCATTTCGTTTCGGCGATTTTTCTGAGCTTGAACGACAGGCTGTCGCGATGATCGTCGCTGTCGGCTTTGAAAGCCATGCCGAGTATGCCCACAGTTTTGGTTTTGATGTCGGGAAATTCCTGGGACAATTTATGCATAATGTGGCTGGGCAAACCTTCGTTGATAAGCATGGCGGTGTGCCCCAAGAAAAAATTATTATTGTTGAACGCGGCCAGCTGCATGGTGTCTTTCAGCAGGCACGGCCCAGCCGCGAATCCGGGCCGGGGAATGTCTTTATTCCTATCATAATCCTCAATCATCGCGCTGTGAATTTTGGAATAATCCAGCCCGTGGTCGGAAGCAATCATAAAAAACTGGTTGGCAATGGCGAAATGAATGTATCGCCAGGCATTGCAGAATAATTTTGCCAGTTCGGCCTCTATCGGCTTAACGGGAATTAACTTTCTTTTTGTCAATTTTCCGAAAAGATTTTTTACGGCCTCAAGCGTTCCCGGATCAAAAGCGGAAATAATCTGCGGCAGATTCTGAAGTTCATGCAAAGCGTTTCCTTCCACAATTCTTTCCGGACAAAACGCGACTTGTATTTTCTTTTTTCTTTCCTCAAAATACCGCTGGATTCTCTCGGACGTGTTCGGATAGATAGTGCTGCGCAAAATTATAATCTGGCCGTCGCGGAAATAATCAAAATAATCGTCCAAAACTTTAAAAATTCCCTTAATGTGCGGATTAAGATATTCGTCAATCGGCGTTCCAACAACCAAAAAAACGAAACGGCTTTGCATTATTGCCTTAGGAGTCCAAGAAACAAAAAGCGTCTTTTTTTTAAGAACCTGCTTTAAATATTTAGGGCCGTCTTTTTCTTTAAATGGGAAAACTCCCGACTTGATCTTTTTCAGGCTTTCTTTGTTAATATCAAACAGAACCGTTTTTACTTTATTTAAAGCAAAAGCGACCCCCAAAGGCAGGCCGACGTGTCCGGCGCCTCCAATAATGCATATTTCGCGAGTCGGCGATTTCACCCCGTTAGAAAAATTCTTTGCAGGATTCCCTTTTTTATAATTAGACATATTGCCGCGTTTTGCTGACTTTCTAACGGAATTCATGTTATTATAAATAAATTATATTTTATACCTTGAATATATATTTGCAATAAGCGTATTCTTCAATCGCAATGGAACAAATAAGCACTCTTCAAAAATCAATAGAAGGAGGCAAGTGGACTTTTATCAACACCGTTTTTAAAAATCTGATAAATTTTGCTTCTTTTTTAATTTTGGCCAGGTTTCTTGCTCCGGCCGACTTCGGTCTTTTTACCATTATTTTTATTGTACCGAATTTCATGACATTGGTCGCGACAACCGGACTTGAAACGGCGCTTATTCAGAAAAAAGAAGACCCGATCCCGTATTTAAATCCTTTGTGGACCCTCGGCGTTTTAAAAGCGCTGGCGATATTTTTAATTATATTTTTTTTCGCGCCGCTAATCGCCGACTTTTTCAATATTCGCCAAGCAATGACGGCCGTTCGTTTAAGCGGCCTGGCTGTTTTAATCGGCGGATTATCCAATTCCGCTCAGCTGTTTTTTTTCAAAAATATTGATTTTAAAAAGATTTTCATCCGCGACATTGCCGGTTCGCTCGCTTATGGCGCGATCGCGCTGACGCTGGCCGTATTTTATAAATCTTTCTGGCCTCTTTTTTGGGGCGTCGTCGCCCAATCGGCATCATCAACCGCCTCAACTTACTTTCTTCATAAATTCAGGCCGCGTTTCAGCTTTCAATTCCAAAAATTTCTTTCATTGATAAATTACAGCAAATGGATATACGGACAAAATCTGGTGGATCGCATTGCGCCGACAATTGAAAACTCTTTGATTGCCAAAATGACCGGCGCTGAAAAAACAGGTTTGTTCACAAAAGCCAAAAGCGTTTCCAGTGTGCCAATAGCTCCTTTTTACAATATTATAGACAGAGTCGCTTTTCCGTCTTATGCCAGAATTCAAAATTCTTACGAAAAAATCAGGGATGGATTCGTAAAAAGCTTGGATGTTTTATTTTTTTTATCAGTTCCAGTCGCTTTTCTGTTTATTGAAGCCAGCCACCGTTTAATTCTCATTTTCTTGGGAGAAAAATGGATTGGCATGAATACTCTTTTAAAAATTATAAGCGCGTCTTTTGCCGTCAGCGCTTTTTCTTCCGGCGCTCTGCCTATTTTTAACGCGGTCGGCAAACCCAAAATCAGATTTTGGATAATGCTGATCAACTTAAGCGCGTTATCAATATTTCTTTTCGCGTTAATTCCCGTCTACGGCATTCTCGGAGCCGCAATAACCATATTAATCACCGACATCATTGTCTCTCTTGTTGCCGTAATAATGCTTATCAAAACTATCGCCTTTAAATTAACTGACGCCATAAAATCGCCGCTTATTCCCGTAATTGCTTCTTTGATCGTTTTAGCGGCCGGGCGAACGGCCTTAAAATATCTGGAGCCCGTTGCCGACGCGACGTTCATTATCCTGATTATTTTTCTTAGCGCGCTCTACTTAATAATTACAATGCTTGCCGGCAAATTTTTGCGCCTCGGTCCTTACGCCACTCTTAAACTTATTGTGTCAGAGACTGTTTTTTCTTTTAAAAACAAAAATTTTGTAACCGAAAAAATTTCCGAATAAAGATACCGGAATCAAAACGAAAATGGCGATATTGGCCCAAATTTTTTCATTAAAGCCGGCCGGCGCTCCGATAACGTTGACTATCAAATGAAAAATGGCGGTATTTAAAAGAGCAGTCAGGCCGGATACCGTAAAAAACGCGGCGTATTCTCTTTTACCATCCTTGCTCGCGTACGCGCCGAAAGTCCAGAATTTATTCCAAAAAAAGGCGTTGGTTGTCGTGATCGCGAAAGAAATTACCAGGAAAAAATCGGCAAGCAATCCTTTGGTAATTCCGGTAAGCCACGCCATAAAATTAAAAATGCCGGCATTCATAAAAACATTAAGCCAGCCGACCAGACCGTACTTGGCCAGCTCAAAGATAACCGGTTTTTTGCGGCCGATTCTCCGGGCCAAGAGAGTGCCGGAGACGGCGCCGGCCGGTATAATCGCCAACCAAAACGCAAATAAGCCATAAGCAAAACCGCGGCTCGCCGAAAAAACAGCGTCAAAAACAGAAATATTTTTAAAAATCGGCAAACTTAAAATGGCTATGCCCAAACCCGCAAACAATGCCGGCCAAAAATCGGATTTAAAGGTCTGGACATCTGCTTTTACCCAATTATTTACAATGCCGGAAATCAAACCAGCAATGCTTGCCGCTCGCTTATCCCAAGTATAATTTTTTACCAACTCGCTCGCGCTATCTGCTTTTATCTTTAAACTCTCATAATTTTCGACTGCGAATTTTATTTTATCTGCAAGATCCGCCGGGTCATCAGGCTTAAAAAAAGTGCATAGATTATCGTTCAAAATCTCGCGAATTGACGGTAAATCAGATGCAACAATCGGCGTGCCGGAAGCCATGTATTCAAAAAGTTTTAAAGGCGAAGTGAAACGGCGTGAAATTTCTTCTTTTCCCGAATTCGGCAAAACCAGTATATCAACTGCTTTAAGCCACAAAGGAATCTCTAAATAAGGCCTGTGCCCCGCGATTAAAATATTTTTGGACTCTAAACTTTTTTCTTTAAATACTGATATGTCTTTGTCTGTCCCGCCAACAAAAACAAATAAAGCTTCTTGAAACCCGGAACCTGGAATCTGGAACAATTTCGCCGCTTTCAGCAAAGTATCGGCACCTTTCCATTTATAAAGATGTCCCGTATATAAAACTATTTTTTTATCAAGCGGAAGATTTAATTTCCGGCGGCATTCTTCTTTTGAAAAAGAAACATTAAAAACGGCGAAATCAACGGCATCGGGCGCAACAATTATTTTTTCGCTCTTAGCGCCGCGCTTCACATAAAAATCTTTAAGACCGCGGCTGATGGTTATAATCCCGCCGGCTTTTTTAAAAAGTCTTCTTGCCGCAACATTGATCCTGCCTTGATGCGCTTCAAAAAAGATATTTTTTCCGCCTTTGGCGGAGAAAAAACTTAAAAAATAGAGAGGCAATTCGTCCCGGCCGTAAATAATTTCAGCTTTTTGAAATAGAACGTAAAAAAGCGCCGCATACGAAAAAAAGAGCGATTCAATCCAGAAACCGAGCCGGCCGAAACAAACTAAGTCCAAAACCGGCAGATATTTAATTTTGAAACTTTTATTGACTCCGTAATAAATAAACGGGTCAATTTTAATCGGATTAATCCTTCTCGGCAAAATCAATTCAACTTCCAATTTCTCATTTTCAGCTTCCAACGAACTGAAACTCTCGCACATTTTCATGATTTGGAGTCCATGCGCTTTTTCAGTCGGAATTCTGGCATTGGCGATATAAAGCAATTTCATGATTTTATAATGTATGACAAAACTATTTAACCAAAAATATGTAATGGCCGCTGGTTTGGCGGCTGGATTCTTTGTTTAAAACGCGATCCAAAGCCCTAAAAACGGCCGCCAGAAGCTTTATGCGGCCCAAAGGGCTGATATGGAGCCATGTCGCCAGAGCTCCGCGGACTTTTGCTTTCTCCATTGAAGAAAAAGACTTGAAAAGCAAGTCTAACGCGTCTTCGGTGAATCGCCAGTAATCGCGGTAATATCCGCGTTCGGCGTGATAATAATAAAGGAACGGAACGTAAACAAAAAGATAACCGCCGGGTTTTAAAACCCGATGCAATTCTTCAACCGCCTTGAACGGATTTTCAACATGCTCCAAAACCGCAGAGCACAAAATCGCTTCCTGTGAATTATCGTCAAAAGGCAGATTATGAATATCGCCCACTATGTCCGGTTTATAATCCGGCATGGGATCAAGAATTTTGTAGTCAATTTTTTCAAGATACGGACACAGCCACTTTTGATTCGGGTCATAACGGTTGCCCTTTTTTTTAAAAACCCGCAGTCCCCCGCCGATGTCAATAACGCTTTTTTTATCCTGAAGAATTTTCAGGATTTTTTCATGAAAAAATTTATCCCAAGGGGTCATTAATTATTTATGAATGCGGGAAATGCGCCAGTCTCTTCTTGGTCCAATCCAGCAATTCTTTCAAACCGTCTTCAATGCTTACCTGCGGCTGCCAGCCCAGAACTTCCTTGGCTTTGGAAATATCGCAATAAAAAACTTTCTGGTCCGCCGGCCGCCAATCGCCGAATTCGGGTTTTATGTCCAATTTTTTGCAAAGTTCAAGAAGCGAAATGGTGTTTAGATATCCTCCGCCGATCGTAAAAACTTCGCCTTTTATGCTCGGCTTTGAATCGTCAAACAGTCTCTCGCCTTGCAGTTCAAGAAGCTTCACGACATCTTTTATATGCAGGGCGTCGCGAACCTGTTTACCGTCGCCAAAAACTGTCAAAGGCTTGCCGGCCAATTTCCTGGCGATAAAATACGAAAGCCAGCCCTGATCCACTATGCCGTACTGGTTGGGGCCGTACATGCAGGAAAATCTGTTGGCAACGCCGCCGTATTCGCGCACATATATTTCGCCGACCAGTTTTGAACAGCCGTAAGGAGTGTGATGATGGGCGTCAATTGAAAAATTTTCGCCTATTCCTTTTTTCCGCAGGCCACCGGCAAAATCATATCGGGTATCAAATTCTTCAAGCGGAACCTTATTTACATTTATGCCGTAAACTTTGTTGGTTGAGGAATAAATCACCGGAATGCCGTGATCGTGCGCGGTTTTGGCCACCAAAAAAGAACCTTCGGCGTTTATCCGAAAATCGCTCACCGGACTGGCAACGCTTGTCGTTACCGCGACTTGAGCCGCAAAATGATAAATCAAATCCGGTTTTTCTTTAACAATTACCGCCGGAACATCGCTTATTTCAACCTGATAAAATTTCAGGGCGGCTTGATGATGATGCTTCAATTCGGCTAAATTAAGTTCTGCTCCGCGGCGCGACAAATTATCGCAAACCACCGTATCCACGCCTTTGCTCAAAAGACTGTGAGCCAAATTAAAACCCAAAAAACCGGCGCCTCCGGTGATTAAAACCTTGTTAATTTTCATAGGCTTATATTATACTTTTTAGCCCATATTTGGAACGTGACAATTGCCCAAAGTATGGTCAAATTATATTCCCGGCCGGAAAGGTGTTTGTCAAAAACTTGTCGCAGTTCGGACCAATTAAAAAGATGGCGCGTTTCGGAATAATAGTTCGCCGACAGCGCCTCTTTGGCTTTATCGCGAATTTCATCCATCCGCAGCCATTTGGCTCCGGGTGAAAACCAGCCGCGCTTGGGCTGATTTAAAAGAAAATCCGGAATTCGGCCGCGATAAGCGCTTTTTAAAATTTTCTTGGTGTTGAAAAAACCAACTTTAAATTTTAAAGGAATGCGCGCGGCAAATTCCGCTAAATTTTTATCCAAAAAAGGAACGCGGGCCTCAACACCATTAGCCATAGACATTTTATCGCCAAGCATTAAAGCGAAATCAACCAGCCAAGTCTGCCTGTCAATATTCATCAATTGTTCTTCCCGGCCGCAAGCTGGTCCGCCTCCGGCGGAAACATCAAAATATCTTTTTTCAAAAAATAACTTGGATATATCAGGGTTAAAAAATTGGCCGGAAACAACTCGGTTTAAAATCGCGTCTTTCTGAAACATAAACAAAATAAAACGTTCAATTCCCAACGGAGTATTTAATTTCCGCATTTTTGAATTCAAAACCGTTGCTGAACGAAAAAATCTTGGCAATTTCTGAAAAATATTCATCAAACGGCTCAAACGATAGCGCTCATAGCCGCCGAAAAGCTCATCTCCGCCGTCGCCGGCCAGCACTACATCAACTTTTTTTTTACTGAATTCCGACAGTTTGAGCATCGCAACAGCCGTCGGATTGGATATCGGCTCATCCATATGCCAAACCGCTTTTTCCAAAAACTCAAAAACTTCAGCGGGATAAATTAAAACCTCGTTATGATTGGAACCAAAAAACAAAGCAGTTTTTTTAGCCAGCTCAAAATCGGCGTTAAATTTTTCTTTCTGCTCTTTTTCTTTAAGTTCAAAACCGACTGAAAAAGTGTCAATGCCGTCCCGCATTTTTGACATATGCGAGAGAATTACCGATGAATCAATGCCTCCTGACAAATAAAGACCAAGCGGCCGGTCAGATACCAATTGCGCTCCAACGGCTTGCTCTATTTTGTTTCTTAATTCTTCTTCCATATCCGTTTTTGAAATAGGCAAATAACTGCCGGGTTGGATATCCCAATATTTTTCTATTTTCAGCTTGCCGTCCTTATAAAAACCGCGGCTGGCTTGGGGAAATTTATAAATTCCTTCAAACATCGTCAAAGGCTCGGGAACGTATAAAACCCGCAAATAATGACTAAAAGCTTCCAGATTAAGCCGGCGCGGAATCGGGTGTTCTAAAATAGACTTAATTTCGGAAGAAAATATGAATTTTGCCGCTTGCCCTGAACTTATTGAAGGGTCAAAATAATAATATAAAGGCTTAACGCCGATATGGTCGCGGGCTAAAAAAATTTCGCGCTTGGTCCTGTCCCAAATGGCGAAAGCAAAAATGCCGTTAAATTTCCTGACGCAATCGGCGCCCCACTTGCGGAAAGCCGCCAAAATTACTTCGGTATCGCTGTCGCTCCTGAAAGGGTAAAATTCGCTTAATTCGTCTTTAAGCTCTTTAAAATTGTAAATTTCGCCGTTAAAAACTATAATTTCGCGCTCGTCAAAACTTTTCATCGGCTGGGCGGCTTTTTCCGACAAATCAATGATGCTTAAACGATTATGGCCCAAAGAAATTCCGTCTTCGCTAAAAACAGCCGAAGCGTCAGGCCCGCGATGGCGATTGGCCAGATTCATTTTTTGAACGAGATCGCGGTTTGAAAAATTAAATCCGTTTATGGCGCACATACAGGCGATTTTTTAAATACCAAAACCCGGGAGCCGCAATCAAAAATATAAAGGGATCAAACGGCGCCCGGTAGCGGGTGGTCCAAGCCGGAATGGAAATCAAGAAAAAATAAACCAGAATCATTAAAATAAAAATAAAGTATTTTTTATCAATTCCAAATTTTTGCCAATTCAACAATAAAAATGCGGCGAAAAGAAATATGCCAGCCCAGACAATCTTGCCGATAATCCAAGTGTAAAGGAGCGACGGCGGTTTACTGGCGATAATTGAAAAAATATTCTTCCCGCCGCGAACCAAATCGTCAATGATATTAACGGGCGCTTTAGAACATTTATGCTGGCAGAACCAATTACCCAATTCATTAAATCCGTCATTGAATAAAAATCTGACGCCGCCCAAAGTCATATATTTAAATATGACCGACGGACGGATTTGCAAAAAAACCGGCAGATAAAGCTCTCTTAATCGGGAATTCACGCACAAGCCGTGATAATCCTCTGAAATTCCGGACCGAACGCACGATTTTCCCAACGCGGCAAAAGATTCGTGAAGTTCAAGATTATTCTGCCAGCCGTAAAGATGCCCAAGATGCATATAATAAATATTGACCAGGTCGGCTGAAGTAAAATACCAGTCTCCGAAAATAATCCTGTTGCGCAAAAACCACGGAAATAAAATCGCAGCAAAGACAACGGCAAAAACAAAAGTATTTATAAATAATTTTCTGAGATTAAAATTCGCCAAAACGGAATATAAAAAAACAAATAAGGCAAAATAAAGGCCGACCGGTCTGACGAGAGCGTTTAAAGAAAAAAGAGCCGCCGACAGCGCAAATAAAACAGCTGATCCCGATTTTATATGCCGCAAGAAATAATAGACTCCGAATATCAGCAAAAACAAAAATAAAATTTCGGACATAAAACTGTTCACCAGTAAAAATGACACCGGGTTGAAAATAAACGCCAACGCGGCGATAAACGCGATTTGTTTTGAATTCCATAGAAATTCGGCAATGCGGTAGACGCCGATCGCGCTTAAATAAAATAAGATAAACTGGAATACGTAAACCGCGGCAATGCCGTTAAAAATCTTGAGCATTGCTCCGGCGACCAGCGGATAGAGCGGCGTGCGGAAACGATCCGGCGTAAAAGGCGCCTCGCTCATCCGCGAAAAAACGCCGCGCTGATACAAATTTACCGACGCGGCATAATATTCAAGGGGATCCGAAGTTAAAATATCGGCATTCAGATTTCCGCGGCGATATTCGGTCAAAAAAAGAGCGCTCCAAAGAATGAGCCATAAAAAGAAAATAACGGCGAAGTGCTTGTATTTATTGAAAAGATCAATCATTTTTAAAAAAATGTTTTTTAATCAAACAGTTAAAAATCGTCAAAAGATTCAGAAACACCATCTTTTTAATATTAAAATTAGATTCGCTCGCTGACCGCCCTTTCCAGCTGTTCGGCACCACCCGAAAAGTGTGCCCGCCCGT
This sequence comes from Patescibacteria group bacterium, assembly GCA_038064075.1. GTDB lineage: Bacteria > Patescibacteriota > Minisyncoccia > HO2-45-28 > HO2-45-28 > JBBTTU01. The sequence continues at coordinate 24,733 of JBBTTU010000004.1, read as the reverse complement.
CAGGGATTTAAGCACTAATTCCACCGTAAAATTAAAATGTTGGCCTGCAAACGGCTGAGTTTTCTCAATAACTCTGCGGTGATAAAGTTTAAAGGCATTGGTAAAATCGTTATACTGCAAACCGAATAAAATCTTGATAAAATGGTTGCCGAGCCTGTTGAAAATATACTTTACCCGCGGATAATTGATCATTTTGCCGCCGGGTATAAATCTGGAACCGAATACGCAATCAACATTTTCTTTTTCCATTGTTCTGAAATACGAAACAAGGTCGCCGGGCGAATCAGAACCGTCGGCCATATAAAATGCCACGGCGTCTCCGGAAAAAAACTCCAAGCCCTTGCGCAAAGCCAAACCAAAACCCCGCGGAGGAGATTTTTTTATATAATGGAGAGTTGGAATTTTCGGCAAAAGAGAAATTGCAATTTCGCCGCTTTTATCGTTTGGACATTCGTCGTGGATCACCAGCAGTTCGTGCTCTATTTTTTCAGCGTTCAGCTTCCGATAAAGATTTTTTATCGTCTCTTCAATATTCTCCTGATCGTTATAAGCCGGAATAACAACTGATAATTTCATATATTTATGCGGGATTCATTGTTGATAAATTTGTTTGATAAAAACAGTCCCCAGTCCGGCAAGATAGAAAAGCGGCGGCAAAAGAATCAAATGAAGGCGTCCGGAAGCCAATCCGAAATTTATAAAAACGCTGGAAAAAATAATGCCTCCCAACAAACCTGCCGCCGCCAATTCCCTCTTTTTATATAAAAAAACAAGTCCGGCAACCCCTAAAATCAGCATAAAATTCAAAAAAGCGGCGTAGGTTTTATGGGACGCTTCGGCCAATATCTGCCATGTCCGGGATATGGGTTTTCCGGCGCCAAGCGCGGCGCTGCGCAAAATGCTCAAAGCGTCGGGATAATCGTTGGATTTCCAAAAATGATAAGCGCCTGTCATGTTTTTTTTGATTAAAGAAAAAACAGGCGTGTTCGCGCGCAAATTCCGGGCTGTTTTTTCGGCATCGGAAAATCCGGCGGCCGTCCAGCCGTAAAATACGCACCCTTCGCGGCCTTTTGAATCAACAATTGAATCCGAGCATCGCCACGACGGATCATCCCGGCCGATTCCAAACGCCTGAATATAATTAACCGTCTGCATTGAAGACAAAATCGGCCTGCCGACCAGTTTATAATTCCGCCATAACCACGGCGAAACAACGATACCGGCAACCGCCATAAAAATGAAAAACATAAATAATCTGGATTTAACCGGTTTTTTGCAAAACAGAAAAAAAAGAACGAGTCCCGGAGCCCACAATAATCCGGAAGGACGGGTTAAAACGGCCAGACCAAAAAACACTGCCGCGCCGGCAACATGCGCCGTGTTAAAATTTTCCGGATAAAGCAATAAAAACAGCATCGCCGCCGTCAAAAAAATAAAAAGAGCTTCAGTCATGGTTTCAAGCGACCAAAACCAAATTCGGGGATCGACAAGCAGAAACAAAGAAAATATCAGCGCAATTTTCCCGGAAGAATCGTTCCAGCGACGCAAAATTTTAAAAAGCAGCCATGCCGACGCAATAATCATCAACTGCTGCAATAATATCGCGAGGTAGCCGGCCGAATCAATGCCGTATGTCGCGGCAAGAAATAAAGGATAAAGCGGCGTGCGAAAAAGGTCCGGCGGATAGGGAGGATTTTGAGCAATGCTGAATCCGTTTCCGGCCAAGATATTCATCGCCAAATTGCGGTATTCAAGCGGATCCTGAATCGGCGAAGGAAAAACATTTTTCGCGTACAAAACCGCCGCCGCGCCGATCCTGGCAACGACGACAAGGCCGATGATTAAAAAAAGAAAATAATGCCGGCATTCCCCAATGCGCGGCCGGAAGCTGTTCATTGCTGAAATAGTAGCAAGAAATTGTCAGAATTTCAAAATTTAGCGCGCTGTAAAAATTACAAAACCGTCGGCTTGGGCATAGGCACGATAAATTTGCCTTTGTACCCCTTGTTTCTTATTTTGGGAATAAGCTCGTCTGCCAAATTCCAAGACAGCAGCAAAGCGTATTCCGGCTGATCTTTGAACAATTTTGACTCTGCTACAACCGGTATACGGGTGCCAGGCGCAAACGTTCCTATTTTAAGCTCGCTTTTTTCAACAAGATAATCAATAATGTCCGGATTCATGCCGTAATAATTCAGCAAAGTATTGCCTTTGGCCGGCGCCCCGATGCCGACTATACGCTGGCCGCGCCCTTTTATATCTTTGATAATTTCCAGAAATTCAAATTTATTTCGGCTGACTTTATCCGCAAAATCCGTAAAAGTTTCCTTGCGATAAAGACCGCTTGATTCTTCATTTTTCATCAAAGCGGCAACGGATTCGGAAACCGGATACTCTCCGGATTTGGCGGCGTAAACCCTGATTGAGCCGCCGTGGGAAGAAATGCGCTCGGCGTCAAAAATCTCCATGCCGAACTTATTAAATAAAATCGCAAGCGGTTTTAAAGAGTAATAACGAAGATGCTCGTGATAAATCAAATCGTAGTGCAGTTTGGCGATCGTATCCAAAAGATACTGCGATTCGGAAATAAAAACGCCGTCTTTGGCCAACAGCTTGGTAATGCCGGCCATAAAATCATACAGCTTGTCCACATGGGCAAAAACATTGGTGGCCGTCACCGCTTTGGCTTGGCCGTATTTTTTAATGATGTCTGCGGCGACTCGCTCGGAAAAAAAATCAACAATCGTCGGTATGTTTTTTTCCAGAGCCAGTTTGGTGACGTTAGACGGATCAACCCCCAAAATCTTAATGCCGCGCGGCAAATAATAAGACAAAAGCGTTCCGTCGTTTGAACCGATATCAACGGCAAAATCCCCTTTTTTTAAATTGAAACGCCCGACAATCAATCCGACCAAATTTTGAAAATTCTCTTTAAGGCTGTTGTTGGTGGAAGTGTTGTAGACGTAATCTATGAATATTTTTCTGGGATCAACGATATAATTTAACTGCACCAGACCGCAAAACTCGCAAAAACAAGGCTTTAAAGAATAAATTTCTTCGGATTTTGACAAATCTTCCTTGCGAATAAAAGCGTTGCTCGGCGGTTGAAGGCCGAGATCCAAAAAATTAAATAAATTATCCTGATTGCAAATAAAGCAGGCCATTTGAATTATCTGCTCATCTTAAAATATTTTTTTTTATTAATCAATGCCGCCAAACTTGATTTAGGGCTTTTAATATACCGGAATCCGAAGCCTGGCTGGAAAATAATTTCTTTGACAGAGCGACCGAATTTTCAGAAAGACTCCGCCGCAGGCCCGCGTCGCGAAGCTCCGATAATAAATCCGGAAATTCACCAAGAGTTTCGGCCGCGAGCAGATGCTTGCGATGTTCAAACGGATAGCCGGCGAGACCCCTCAAAGACGCGACGGCCGGAATTCCGCGGCAAAGCGGCTCAAAAATTTTCTGCTGCATGCCGGCGCCGAAAAGAGACGGCACGATCGCTATATCCATCCCAGCCAAAAATTCATCAAGAGCTTCATGATTTTTGTGGCCGACATAAATAATGTCCTCGCCGAAAAATTTTGTCAAATCTTCAGGCACCTTGCTGCCTAAAATATAAAACTTAAATTTTAACGGATATTTTTTGCGCGCTTCCGGCGCTATTTTTTTTAAAATAAATTCAAGCGCCGCCCGGTTATGGTGGACATTATAAGTTGAACCCATAAAAAACACGTTAAGAATATCTTTATTATTTACGCCGTGAATGGAATTAAAACATAATGATAAGCCGCGAAGCGGCAGTGTTTTAATATTTTTTGCGCCAAGACGCCTGTAAATTTTTTCTTCGTTAGGCGTGATCGCAAATAAAAAATCGCTTTTATAAATGGTTATTATTTCGCTTGCCAATTTAGGTAAAAATTTAATTAAGTTCAACAATGAATATCCGTCTTCCTGTAAAAAATGATCCGGTTCAAAATTGATCGAGCGGGTGATAATCGGTATTTTTCTTCGTCCGGCCAGACCGTAAAGCGGCCAAAGATAAGTGTAGTCAAACCAAACCAGATCCGGATGCCACTCGTCTAAAATGGCTTCAACGGCTTCTTGAGTTGATTTACCGGAATATTCATGGGCCGCGCCATCCCAATAAAAAGGATTAAAAAATTTTCTGAGGCTGAATTTATTTTCATATTCCAAAAGTTTTACCGGAATTCCGAAGTCGGCCGAAAATTTTTCTATGTCTTTCTTGTCCTGAAAAGAAAAAACTTTTGAGACAACCCTGACGTCAAACCCCAATCTTTTGAACTGTTTTATGCCTTCAAAACGGTCTTTCTCGCAAGCGCCGGTGTCCGGCAGAGGAAAACGGGGAGTGATGATTAAAATTTTTTTGGGCATCATTAAGTTTCAAAAATTTGTTTGAATTTCTGAAATATTTTTTCATAATCCATGGCAACACTGGCGGCGGCAAGGAATAAAATAGCAATTCCGGCGGCAACGAAATATCGGAAATATTCTTTTGGCGCAAAATATAGGCGGCTTAAAGCCAAACCGGAAAATAAAGCCGAAAACGGATAAACCGGCAAACGATAACGGGTTTCATACAAAATCAGAACCAGCGATAAAACGCTGAAAAAAACGAAGCTGAAAAAATAACCGAGGAGTCTGTTTTCTTTTTCTTTTTTAAACCAGATAAAAATTCCGGCAAAACCGGTCCAAAACAAAATCAATGAACCTAATACGGAACCGGCGACAAAAATAAATTGTCCCAACCCCCGCTGATAAAACCAAAATCCCATCGGGCGCATGAAACTGAAATATTTTACAGTTCGTGAAATTGTAAATTTTATATATTGAAGAGGATGATCCGCGACGAATTTTTTAAATTGACTGGCGGCATAATAATTGGCTCCGATATAGCCGTATTCTTTCTGGGCCGCGGCCAGTTCCGGCGTATTTCCGCCTTCGCCGTCCCCGCCCTCGTGATTGCCGACCCAAAAATTATAGCCGAAGTTGGCCATAGTCGGAATAAACTCGCCGTAAACTTTGTAGTTTCTTATAGTCCACGGAGTCATTACTAAAATAAGCGTCACTAAAAATAGAACAAATTTCGCGTACTCTTTGCGGGAAATAAAATAAAATCCGAAAGGCAAAAGAAAAATTCCGACGCTTGAACGGCCGAGAACGGCCAGACCAAAAAAAAGTCCTAAAAAAAAAGAATTTAGATAAGACCGATTTTTATATAAAATAACGAATACATAAACCGCGAGCACCGACAAAAATATAAAAAATGTTTCGGTCATAAGCATCGCTCCGATTTCAATCAGATCGGGATGAAAACCGAAAATAGCGGCTGAAATCCAGCCGATCCGCCTGCCCTCCGGGCCAAAAATATTAACGGCTGTCAAATATAAAATTAAAGCCGTAAAAGCCCTCAATAACGCTTGAATCAGCCAGACCGCCTCATAATGATGTCCAAAAATCAGATAAATGCCGGCCAGAAAGTATTGATAAATCGGGCCCTGAAAAGTAATTATTGAGTCTTCGGCTATCGGCAAGGACCGATCAAACCTGAAGCCGTAGCCTTGAGCAATATTAACCGCTGTTTGGTCATAAACTCCGGCGTCAACCGACGGCCTGATGCGATAATAAAAAGCGTATGCCGCGCTTGCGATAAAAACCAAAAAAATAACAGTTAAAATCGCTCGTTCTCTTTTGATAAAACCTGAAAACATATATTTATTATATCAGCTTTCAAGTTCTTTGATTATCTTTGGAATCAAACTTTGCAAGCTGTGTTCTTTCAGCGCAATTTCACGCAGCTTAAAATCAGGACGTTTTTCGGCTGACAACTCACTCAGTTTTTGCGCAAGCGCTTCGGGGTTTTTTTCTTCCAAAAAATATTTATGAGGCAGAATATTTTTAAAAGCCTGATTGGAAGTCGCGATTGAAAGGCCGCAGGCCATGGCTTCAAGCACCGCTTTGTCAACGCTTCCGGTTTCGCTCAAATTGACGAAAATGTCGCCGGAACGGTAAAAATCCTGAATTTGGGAATATGGAATCGGGCCGGCAAAAAAAACAAAGTTTTCCAGATTTTTTTGTCGAATCTCTGATTTTAATTTTTCGAAATAAATTTTATCGGCCTCAATAATCGGGCTTCCCGCGATTTTAATTTGAAAATCAACTCCTTTATTCTTTAAAATTTCAGCGGCTTCAATCAAAATATCCAGATTTTTAACCGGCGCGATCCTGCCGGCCGTAACAATACGAATTTTTTTTGAAAATTGAAAATTGAAAATTGAAAATTTATCTATATCTATTCCGTGTCCTGTTATTTGAACTTTTTTTGAGGGCAATCTGAAGCTTTCGCGCGATGCCGTGAAAATTTTGTCAGCCAGTTTTTCGGCAATTTTCAATTTCAGATTCACGGCTTTATGCACATACCAAAACGCGATTTTTTTGCCCATGATTTTCCAAACCAATCCGCCTAAAATAATGTATTCCGGATTCATGTGCGCAAAAACAGCGTTGTAATTGTTTCTTTCTCTCCAAATATATTTATAAAATCGCCGCAAATATTTTATGCGCGATTTTCCGTTTTCTTTGCCAAGCGATAAAATATTAACATTTTCAGGTAAGTTATATTCGCCTTTTTCAAGGCAAATTACAGTCAATTTTTCGGCGTTTTTGGCAAACTCTTCAAGCCAGCGGTGAAAAAACCCCAGAATCGGGTCATTTCTATCAACTTTTTGGGTAATAATTAATAAATTCATGAATATAATTGTAAACTCTGCTGACAAAAATAGCTTAAATTAAGGGTTTTAGCCGACGCACCTGCTCCAACTATCAATAATTTTTTGGTAATATTCTTCAACCGAAAACAATTCTCCGGTTTTTTTTGCCGCTTCTTCAATCAAATCTCGGCGGAAACTATCATTTTCCAAAAGCCTTAATATTGCGGCGGCAAGCGCGTTTTTATCGCCCACCGGCACGATCAAACCGCTTTTTCCATCTTCAATCAACTCTCCAGCCAAACCGACATCGGTCATAACGACAGCCGCGCCATAACGCATCGCCTCAACCGCGCTCATGCCCCAACCCTCGTACCAACTCGTCAAAATAAAAATATCCGAGCCTTTGTAGTATGAAGCAATATTTTCCCGCCAACCTTCCAACCGCACATTTTCATCAATTTTGAGATTTGATATTTGATTTTTGATATTTTTAAACTCCGGTCCGTCGCCGACAATAACCAAACCGGTTTTAGGATGCTTTTTTACAACTTCGGCCATAGCGTCAATCGCAAGCCCGATATTTTTTTCACTGGTCAGACGCGAAACCATTAAAATATTTTTATCAAATTCAGGAAAACGCTTTGGCTGAGCATCTGTGTTTATTGGCGAAGCTAAAATAGGCAAAACTTCGATATTAGCTTTTAGCTGTAAACTCTGAGCTTTTAGAATTGATTTTTTTATACGTTGCGATACAACACGTATGCAAGAAGCCCGCGGGATTAAAAATTTAGCAAACCATATTCGCATTTTGTTAAAAAATGAGTGCCTCGCGAAATACAGACTGAAAATATCGGCGTGAATCTGCATCTGCCACGCCGTTTTGAAACGAAGTGACAAAAGCCAGCAAAGAAAAGCATGCTCAACATCCTGCGCCACGAGTAAATCGTATTTGATCCGCTTCAGCAAGCTCCGAGCCTTAAAAAATGCCTTAAAAAAACGCGAAAATTTGCCGGTTAAAGCATATATTCTGGCATTTTCTGCCAATTCAATCTCATTTTTAAGTCCGGCGTCCAAATGAGAAGTTAAAACCAAAATATCAAGTTTTTCAATTCTTTTTCCATACTCAATCATTCTTTTGGCCGCTGCTGACCGGGCATCTAAAATCATCGGATCGGCCGAAAACATTAGGATTTTCATAACGACTGCAAAATTTTAATTGTTTCTTCAATCATATTTTGACCGGCGAATTTTAAAACACCTTGGCGGGCGTTTTTGGATAAATTTTGGGCCAGATTCTGATCGCTCAAAAGTTCTAAAATGGCTCGGAGCCAAACGTTCCTGTCATTATATGCGGCGACCAACGTATTTTTGCGGTCTTCCAGAATTTCTCTGTTGCCTCCTGCCGGCGTGCTTATAACCGGCGCGCCCGAAGCCATGGCTTCCAAAATTTGGTGCGAAAAACCCTCATAGCCGGTATTAAGCAAAAAAATGTCGGCGGCTTTCAAATATTTCAAAACCAGTTCATGAGATAAACCGCCTAAAAATTTTACGCCAGCTTTTAACCCCTCGGCCTGAGTTCGGGACGAAGGCTTATAGCTTATAGCTTTTAGCTCATCCTCTTCGGGCCCCGAACCGATGATCAGCAGTTTAGCGGCCGGATATTTTTTTGAGATTTCAGGCATAAGTTCAATCAACATTCCAAATCCTTTCCACGGAACAAGCCGGCCGATACTCACCAAAATTTTTCCGGAAAGTCCGAGATTTTTTCTTATTTCCTCTTTACTCTGAAAAATTTCCGGAATATGAACCGCGTTATAAATTACATTTATTTTTTTAGAATCAACGCCCCATTTTTCAACAACGCTTTTTAAATAGCGGCTGGGAACAATAATAATATCGGCCCTGATTGCGACAAATTTTTCAATCCGGCGCAAAAATTCAACCGGCCGGCCGTATTTTTTTTCCAAAAAATTATCAAGCAAATCCTTGACTCCAAAACGATTCATTCCCTGCTCCCAAGCGTAATCTCCCACAATTTTCAGCGCGAAACGCTTCCTTAAAAGCAGCGCGGCAAGGCAAGCAGGAAAACCGACTGATGCCGGATCCTGGGAGAAAATTAAATCGGCTTTCCGGCTCTTCCAAAAAACTTTCCAGAAATAGGCCAAATGGCGAATAATTTTGGGCAATCCGCGAACAACCCCGAAAGACAGAACATCAACGCTTATCCCGCGCTTGGACAATTCTTCCGAAAGCGCCTTGCTGTAAGTAGCCGGTCCTCCTATATCCGGCGGAAAAAGAGGGGTGGCAATTAAAATTTTCATCCCGTTAGAAGTTTTCATATAAAATAATTGTCGGTAATAACATTGCGAGAACGAATTCGCTTTCTAAAAAAGTGATAATACTAACCTCGGTTGAACTTCTAACGGGGTTCATTTTAAAAGGCGGAGAAAAATCTGGCGCATTGATCCCGCGACTTTATCCCAGGAATAATTTTGAAAAACCAATTTTTGACCGGCCGAAGCGATGTTTTCGCGAAGCTCGCGATTATAGAGTAAAAGCCTGATCTGAAAAGCAAGATCCTCCGGATCTTCCGTCTTGCAAAAAAGGCCGGTTTTTTGATGGATTAAAAAATCCGGAATGCCGCCGACATTGGTTGCCACCACCGCCAAACCCGAAGCCATTGCTTCCAAAAAAGCCGAACCCAGCCCTTCGGAGCGCGAGGGTCTGGCAAAAACATGGGAAATTGCCAAAAATTCGGCCAGCTTCTTGTGATTGACGCTTCCCAACCAATGGATCATTTTTTCTTTTTTTAATTTTCGGGCAAGATTCCGCAGTTCTTTTTCTTGAGGGCCGGCGCCGGCGATTAAAAGACGGGCTTCCGGAATATCGGCCAGGGACTTAATCAAAATATCAATCCCGTTTTTGCGGACAAGGCGCGAAGCAGTAATTATAATCGGCTTTCCGGTCGGAAGGCCAAGACGGATGCGAAGTTCTTTGACGCGATCCGGCTGCAAACGGCGCGAAAAATTTTCAAGATCAACCCCGTTGGGAACAACTTCGGTTTCCGCGAGATTCACGCCGAATTTAACCGCAAGTTTTTTCAGATAAAAACTGATTGTCTGGACTTTAGTCGCGCGCGGCGCGGCCAATTTCCAAGCCAGGCCAGTCAAACCCAAATTAGCTGATCGCAGATGATCTTCAGTATCGCCTTCCTGCAAGCTAAGGAGTATCGGCACATTTTTATCCAGCCCCAAAAACTTCAAGATAAACGGCGCGCCGCTGGTAAAGGTCACCATCATGCTCCAAAAAAGATGCACCGGATGTTTTTTCATAAATTTATAAACAAAATAAGCGGCCAAAAACGGAGAAAGCGCTTTGTCCAAATACGGCAGCAGCCCCGAGCCAAAACGCCTGATCTGGACTCTGCCAATTCGCTCGCATTTGGGGAGCGAACGCTTTAGTCTCGTCGTAAGCAAAACAAAATCAAAATCATCGGCGAGGCGATCAGTTATTTCTTTAATTGCCAGCTCCGCGCCGCCGATCATCGGCAAATAGGCCGTTGAAAAAATAAAAATCTTTGGCTTTGGGGCAAGTTCATTCATTTGTTGAAATTTAAGCAATTTCTCACTATTATGTAATAAAATTTACTTATGGTCAATCGCGCTAAAATTTTATACCTTATCACCAAGTCGGTCTGGGGAGGAGCCGGAAAACATGTCTATGACCTCGCCGCTTGCGCCCAAAAGAAGGGATACGACGCCGCGGTGGCCGGTGGCGGCCGCGGACCTCTGGCCGGCCGCCTGCAAGAAGCGTCAATACCTTTTATTTCGCTTGGCGGACTTAAGCGCGAAATGGGGCCTTTGGGGGCATTTGCGGTTTTTTTAAAAACGCTTAAAATTCTTTTTTCTTTCCGTCCCGATATTCTTCATTCTTCAAGCCCCCAAGCCGCCGGCATTGCCGGCCCGGCCGCGTTTATTTATAAAATGCTTTCCCGAAAAAAACTGCGGACAATATTTACGGTCCACGGCTGGAGTTTTCTGGAAGATAGGCCGCGCTGGCAAATTTTCTTCATCCGGATTCTTTCCAAAATAACTTTATGGTTTTACGATCAAGTCATCTGCGTTTCAAACTTTGACCGCCAAATTGCCGTCCAAACCGGACTGGCCCGGCCTGAAAAATTATTGACCATCCATAACGGAATCTCCGAAAACGAAATCTTGTTTCTTGCTAAAAACGAAATCCGGAAAAAAATGCCGAATGCGCGGTTTGAAACCGATGATTTTATTGTCGGCACCGTCGGCGAATTTGTCAAAAATAAAGGCTACGAATATCTGGTACCGGCCGCCGGCGTCTTGGCTAAAAAAGACGAAAAAATAAAAACCGTAATCGCGGCTTGGGGCAGCGGCTGGCAAAAAACTCGCCGACAAATTGAAAATGAAAAAACCGGCCGACACGTGATTTTAGTAAGAGATCTTTTTCCGGCGGCGGCTTATCTCAAAGCTTTTGACGTATTCGTGTTTCCGTCGCTGAAAGAAGGACTGCCCTACGCGGTGCTTGAAGCGGGTCTGGCCGGAATCCCGGTTATTGCCAGCTCTGTCGGCGGAATCCCTGAAATCATAGAAGACGGAAAAACCGGACTTTTAATACCGCCGGCCGATCCCCAAAAACTGACTGAAGCAGTTTTAAGATTAAAAAAAGATCCGGAGTTAGGCCGGATACTTGCTCAAAACTTGCGCCAAAAAGTGCTTAAAGAATTTTCAAAAGAAAAACAACTCCAAAAAACATTTGAGCTTTATTCAAATTTTATTGACTCGCCGGGTTTAAGCACGCCTGATTTGGAAGACGGCTCCTTTTGTGAAGACGGCGCCGCATTCTGATTTTTTTGAGTTTCGGCCATCGGTTTTTCTTCTTTGGCAAGCGATTCTTTCAGAACCCGGCGCAATTCATCCAAATTAGATTCTTTTGGTTTTGATTTTTCTGCCCGCGGCTTCAAATCTTGCAAAGAAAGCGCGCGTTTTGGCTTAACATCCTTGACCACCAATTCGCCCTCTCTGATATTCGGCATAATTTTTCCGGGCGCGGGCCGGGCTTTCGGCGAAAATTCCGGATGCGGAGCTTTGAAGCCCGGCTTTGAGAATGTCTTTACCTTATTTTGAGGCAAATTAAACTCAATGCCCAATTCACCGAGTTCTCCGCCGAATTCTTCGCGCTCTTTTCCGGCCGTCGGCAGCGGACGCAAAGGCCGCAGTTGGCCGGCTTCAATCTTTTTCAAACACTCCGAGCAATAGACCGGCCTTTGGCCGTCGGGCTTGAAAGGAACTGACGCGGTTTTTTTGCAAATCCAGCACGGACTTTCAAATTTGTCGCCGGTTTTAACTTTTCCGCCATAGGCGGATCCGCCTTCGGTGAAAAATTCTTCTTCGGCTTCAGTCGTTCCCGGCAAAGAAGAACTCCAGCGCTTGATATCTCCTTCAACCTTGTTTGCCGATCGGGCATATTGCTTTCGGGAATTATCAACGATAATTTTCGGATCGGCCATATCGGCGGTCGTGGCCAAAGGCGGTATGGTAACGGCCGAAAAAGGCCGGGTTGATATGCCGTCAACCATTAATTTGAGATAAATATTGTAATTGGGCAGATTGACGAGGTCGTCTATGACGAATTCGGGCGTGATTTCTTTTTCCAGAAACTCGGCGTCGGTCGCTCCGACTCTGAAAAAAATCATCGTGCCGACATTGCCGAAAACGGCGTCGCGGATCGTCGTTGTCGTCTGGCTAATCAGCTGGCCGGTGTATTGATGCGAAATAATCAGATTAAGCCGGTATTTTCTGGCTTCGGAAAGAATGGAAGCAAACGATTCGGTGGCGAAATTCTGGAACTCGTCAACATAAAGATAAAAATCGCGCCTTTCATTTTCGGGGATGCGGACCCGTTCCATGGCCGCCAGCTGAATTTTAGTGATAAGCATGGCTCCCAAAAGCATTGAATTTTCCTCGCCAATCCGGCCTTTGGAAATATTGACCAGAAGAATTTTGCCCTCGTTCATCAACTCAAAAACTTCAAAGCTTGATTTGGCCTGGCCGACAATGTTTCGGATCAAAGATGTCGCGACGAACTGGCCGACTTTATTTTGAATCGGAACAATGGCTTCGTTGCGGAAGCGATCCTGCCAGACTTCATATTCATTCATCCAAAAAGCGCGCACGACCGGGTCGGTTACATTGGCTAAAATCCGCTGGCGGTAATCTTTGTCGGTCAAAATGCGCTGAATGCCCAAGAGCGTGGTGCCCGGCGTTTCAATCAAGGCCAAAATGCAGTTATTTAAAATATACTCCATCCGGGCCGACCAGACATTGGCCCAGATTTTGGTAAAAATTCCGATCAGGCCCTGCGCAATCAAATGCTTGTATTTTTTATCGGGAACTTCCAAGACGTTGAAACCCAGAGGATGTTCCGAGTCGGCCGGATTGAAATAAATCACGTCTTTGGAGCGTTCTTTCGGAATTTTTTCCAAAAGTTCTTCAACTAGCTCGCCGTGAGGATCAACAACGCAGAGGCCCCGGCCGGAGTTTATATCCTGAATGGCTATATTTTTGATCAGGTTGGTTTTGCCGGTGCCGGTTTTCCCGACAACATACATATGCTGCCGGCGATCCGGCAATTTAATGCCGAAAATTTTATTCTGACCTCTAAAATTTGTTCTGGCAAAATAAACTCTTTCTTTTTGAATGGCCATGGGATTATTTAAATTATGTCTGCAAATTTTATTTCAGACAAGAGGTTCGGAGTTTTGAGAATTTTCCGATTTTTCGCCGGGCGCTTGAGAAACCGCCGAAGACGCTTCTTCTTTTTTTTCTTCTTCGGGAGCAAGGCCCAAAAGTTCGGTTTCCTCTTCAGTAATTTTTCGTTTCACTTCTTGGGCTTGAGCGGCGTAATTTTTGCGGCAAAAATCAATAATTTCTTCTTTAAACGATTGGTGCGCCGTTGGCAAGACTTTGAGCGTTTCAGCCGAGAAAGGATCGGAAGTGTCGCCGTCAATGGTCATTTTTACGTAGAATTCCTGCATGCCGAGATTAATCATGTCTTTGGCTTTAAAAACCGGCGTCATTTCGCTCTCCAGTTTGGCGGCGTCGTCTCCTCCGACCCTGAAAACGACAATGGTGCCGACATTGCCCAAAACCGTATCATGCACCCGCGGCAAAAGCTGGCCCATATACTGGTGGGCCACAATCATATTAAGGCCGTACTTTCTGGCTTCGGAAAATAAATTTTCAAAAGTGGTTGTGACCAAATTATGAAATTCATCAACATAAAGATAAAAATCTTTGCGTTCGCTCTCGGCCACGGCCGCCCGGGCCATTCCGGCCTGCTTGATCTTGGTGATGAATATTGAACCGAAAAAGCTTGAATTTTCTTCGCCCAGTTTCCCTTTGGAAAGGTTGATCAGGAGTATTTTACGGCTGTTCATTATATGTTCCAAATCAATTTTATTTTCGCGTTGGCCGAAAATATGGCGCAAATAAGGATTGGATAAAAACTGGCCGAGCTTGTTGACCAAAGGAATAATGGCCTCGGTGTCAAATTTTTCCGACCAGTCGGCAAATTCTATCGCCCAGAAACGTTTGACCATCTCATCGCCGATGAACTCCACGACTTTCTGACGGTATCTCCGGTCAGTCAGCATTGAAATCATTCCGCGCATGGTGGCCATCGGAAAATCCAGAAGCGCCAGCACCGTAAAACGAAAAACATGTTCCAAACGAGGCGTCCAGTTCGCGCCGAACTGCTTTTCCATCACTTCAATCAAACCTTGGGCGACTTGGTGCTTCAGTTCGGGATTGATATTTTGCAAAGGATTAAAAGAAACCGGCCAGTCAATATCCGAAGGATCAATGATAACCGTATCGCGAGCGCGCTCTTCGGGAATGAACTTCAAAATCTCCTCAATCACGTCGCCGTGAGGATCAATCAAGCAAAGCCCGTGGCCGTAGCGGATATCCTGACGGATCATCATTTCCAATAGTTTGCTTTTTCCGACGCCGCTTTTGCCGACGACATACATATGGCGCCGGCGGTCTTTTCTTTTAATGCCGAAAATAAATCTTTTCTCTTCAAGTCCGGCGACATAATTGGTCCGGCCGAAAAAGACGGTTTCGCGCGGATCAACATATTTATAGACCGGCAATTCCGGCGGAGGCGGAGCATATTTGATTATTTGAATTTTTCCTTCTCTTAGCATGTTAAGTTTTCTAATGTCTTTATATCGCGCCCAAATCTTGCAAGGCTTTTTTGTAAGCCGCCAAGGCCTCAACCGTTTCTTCCTTGGACGGCTGAAATTCCTGCTCGTGGGCTATTTTATTTCTTAATTTGTGGGCGGACCAAAGGTCATTGGCACTTTCCAGTTCGCCCGGCGCAAGCGAACGCAGGCGTTCCGCCAGATTTTTGCCGATAAAACCCATCCGGCCCATTATTTCTTCGGTTAAAATATCAGCTTCAATAACAGCCATGCCGAAACCGGCCGCTCCCCGCGATTCAACTTTTTTGATGATAGCGTCCCATTTCCTGCGGCTGGCAAGCCTTTGTTCTTCTTCAAAAGTGGTTTCTCTGCCGGGAGTGCGATAAGCCCTGTAACCTTCATAAATATAAAAACGGAGTTTGAGCGACCAGATTTTAATCAAAAGCCAAACTGAAAGAATAAAAAGCGCCCCGGCGCCCGCAATCAAAATCTGGCGCAAAACTACATAAAAATTTTGCCAGAAGCCAATATCTGCCAAAAAACCAAAAGGCCCGAGCATGCTTCCAATCGCGTTAAAATTTATGGGCATTATTTTAAGAATAACAATTTAAAATAAATTAAACCAACACAGTTTCTCACAAAATCTCGCTCTGATAACACTGTTCGCAATAAACAATTTCTTTGCGGTCCGGTGAATAGGTTGTTTCAAATTCATTGGGGCAGGAATTGTTTTCGTGAAGTTTTGCCGGCAATTTTGGCACTTGGAACTTGCGGCTTGATTCATTTTTTGGCTGATTTGCGTTCCTCCGGCATTTTAATCCCGGGAATTTCTTCCTCTTCGCCGAAAATAGGCAATCCGGCCGGCGGACCCATCCGTTTGGCTTCAACCCGCTTGATGAAAGGCGCGGTTAAAATCAGGAAAGAAGGCAAATGATAAAATGTCGCGATCTCTTCGCTTGAAAATATTGCCGGCTTTGACTTGTTGTCAAAATAAAAAAACTGGGAGTTTAAAACTTTGCCGATCGCGATTTCTTCCGGCATTCGCCGCAAGCGATAATTCTGATAGACGCGCTGCTTCCTCCCTTCTTCTCTTTTTTTGGAAAAGAAAAACGGAAATTTAACCCACCAAACCATGGTTCGGACCGCAATGTTCGGAACAAAATAATTCATGTTCTGAGCCGAATACTGGGCAAAACAGCCCCGAACTCCTCTGTAAGGCAATTGTTTGTTAAAAATAGACCGCGGAGCGAAATAAACATAACGGATAACAGTTTCAAAAGCCGCCTTTGCCAGTTTATATTCAATATTTTTTATGATGTCTTCCTCACCGGGAGTCGTCCGGCCGATAGCCAGCGACTTTCCTTCTGAAATACTAACTTTGGAAAAGGTTTTTTCCTGCAATTTTTTGACTAATTTATAACCCTTTTCTTTCCACAAAGGATCGGCCGGCTTGATCAAAATCTGAAGCCAAACCTGTTCTTCTTTTTTCAGTTTGCTTAAAACTTCAATAAGGCCCGATATCGGATCAAGAGCCTTTTCTTCTTCCATGGCTTCAAACTGGGGATAGGTTCTGATGGGATAGGCGCTCTCGCGCCCCAGAGTCAGCTCCAAACCGAAAAGATCCATTCCCATTTTGTATAAATCGGTTGTTCGTTCCGGCAGACGCAGGACATAATCCTGAACTTCAACTACTTCGGCGTCTTTGTAATTGGCATAAATGTTGGATTCTATGATATTTTTATACTTTTCCGGCGTCCGGATAAAAAAATGAACCTCGCCGCCGAAACTGGCGACTTCCAGACTCCACCAAAGAGTCACTTCGCCCTCAAAATATTTTTCAACGAAGTTTTCGGGAGAATTTCTCAAGCTGTAAATTTGATTTAAAATCTGCTCCATCGCCTTTGGCGATTTCCGGATTTCGCGCGGGATTAAAATTTCCAAAAGAACCCAGCGGTTGTCGTTTTTAAAACGCGAAATCCGCAAATGTTGCCAAAGATTTTTTGCCAGTATCGCCGAAATGATGAAAAGCCACAACCACCAAAGATCGGCGATAAAATTAAGCGCCGGCGCAATAAAATTCCATAAAACGGTTAAAGAAAAACCCTTAAATTGCGGCATTGCTTATATTATGCCAAATTACACAAAATTTTGGAATAGCAATAAATAAAATTATGGCTGAAACTTGAAAATTTCAGGCAACTCCCTCAGGCCAAATGATAGAGGCCGTCGTCAAGACGCTTAAAATGAGTTTTATTTTGAAGATTGATCAGCACCGTGTTTTCTTTAACATGCCTTTCCTGAAGAGCTTTTTGAACCAGCTCGACTTTTGAAAGCGGACCGTGATTTTTCAAAATATTGGTGATTATGTCTTTTATGGTTCCGGGCTGATAGCCCCAGCCTGAAAGAGCGTAAAGTCCGCGGCCGACCAGAATAAAGCGATCGTCTTTGATAAGTTCGTTATGGACCGTCTGGACATGGGAACGCCGGCCGGCCAGATCTTCAATTTTTTTGGCAACCTCGCGAAAATGGAGGGGCGATCCGTGCTTTTTCAAAACAAGATAGGCAAAATCCCGCATGCCGCGCGGACGGACCAGAAGCGAAGAATTGAGTCCCCATTCACCCAGAGGATTAACGGTAATCTCTTTGGAAATGCCGAGCCACGAAAGCAGAGCTGATTTTTCTAATGTATGGTTGAGACTCGCGGCAACATGCCGGTTGAAACGGTCAAGTATTTCGTTTTCAGTTAACGGCTCTTGTCCCAAACTTTCAGCAAAACTGGCGACGGCTCTTTCAACTTTGGAAGCATTCTCTTTATTAATCGTCCATCGGCTGTAAAATGACCCGTCGGCGCTTAATCGCGAAAACGGACTGCCTAAAAAAAGGAAAAAGAGGGCATAATTTTTATCCCGTTCGCCATGCGCAAACCCGGCAATAAAATGGTCTTCGCGGCAAACTCCGCCTCTTTTTTCAAGCTCTTTCTGGAAAATTTCAAACAAAGGAGAAGTTAATGAATCAAAAGATTGGCTCAAACGGAGCTTGTTTAAAGCCGCGTCTTCAATCTGGCGGACTCGCTCGCGGGTAATTTTGTAAAACTGGCCGATTGCTTCCAAGGTTTGTCTTTTTGACTTTGAACCAATGCCAAAACGACGTTCAATAACGTCTTTAGCGCGCCCTGAAAATTCTTTTAATAAACTTTTGGAAACTTCTTCAAAATTATTAAAATTATTGCCCATATCACTTAATAGAAATCTAACTTAATATATGTCAAATGTCAAGTCAATGTTCAAACGACTCTATACAAAACCAGATTTTTAATATGAGATATTAACCGCGCCTTGGCGCAAGATTTTAGGCGGCCAGCCAGTCAAATCAATTACGGTTGACGGCCTGCTTCTCGGCAAATCGCCGGCGTTCAAAACCAAATCCGGCCGGGTTGGCGCTCTTTCAAATTCTTTTATCAGATTTTTAATTTTAGTTTGTTCCGGCCGGCCGGAAATATTTGCCGAAGTGCCGGTAACCGGACCGCCGAAACTCCTGATAATCTTCAAAATCAAAGCGCTGTCCGGCATCCGGACAGCGATCGTTTCTTTCAAAGAACAAATGTAGCCGCCGGCGCCGGCGCGAAGCGGCAGAACGGCAGTGATTTTACCCGGCCAATTTTCTTTTAAAAATTTCAAGACTCGCGAGTCTGCGGCGTTGGCAATCTTAAAAAGCATATCAAAAGAAGAAATAAAAACCGGAAGCGCTTTTTCTCTCGGACGGCCCTTAATTTCAAAAACTTTATTAATTGCTTTTTCATTTCCGGCGTCAGCCAAAAATCCGTAAACGGTATCGGTCGGAGCCGCGACAACCCCTCCCGAACGCAAAATCTCGCAAATCCGTTTCATTGTTATCTTATTTGCTAATTGATTTTTAACAGTTATTTGCTCCATTGATCAATCTTATCCCTGGCTGGCGCTTTGCGGTTCGGAAGCGATAACCGGCCTGGACCAGAATTTGCGGCGAAGCGCATCTAAAATTTCAAAAAGCTCCTCGTTGCGCAAAAACCAATGAACTGCCGCGGCGGCCGCGATTCCGCCGGTCCCGGCCAAAAAACCGTGAAAAAAAACGCTCCCAAAAGTCTTAAGATCAAACCAGACGCCGGTCAAACGAAGCAAACCGTAAGTTGACGCTCCGAGCGCCGCTCCGGCCAAAGCGTTTTTAAACGCGGATTTCCGAAGTTTGCCGTCTGAAAAACGAAAAATCCTGACAAATCCCAGCCAAAGCAAAAAAACATCAAGCACCGATCCCAGCGAAAAAGCGAAAACTAAAATCAAAACAGATGTTTGGGACAAATCTTCAACCCGTAAAAAGGCGTTGAAAAACAATTGAAAAGAACGGCTGATCTCAAAAAGTTTAAGAAATCCGTAAGAAAATCCGATAATAACGCCCGCGGTAAAAACATCAACCAAAAGCGGAAAAGCCACCCGGCCGGCGGCGTAAAAAGCCCGAACCAGCAAAATAGAAACGCTTTGAGCCACAATGGCTACGCTGAAAATTCCAAGAGCCGCGGCAGTCAGGCGGGTATCGGCCCATCCGAAAGCGCCGGCGCCCAAAACCACTCTGACGATATGGGCCCGCAAAACAATAAATAAAATCGCCGCGGGCGTTGACCAGAAAATAATATGGCGAATTGAAGAATTAACATTGACCTCAAACTCCCCGGTTTTACCATCGGCAAAAGAACGGGCCAGCGCCGGAAAAGCGGCCAGACTGTAAGAAAGGCCGATCACTCCCAAAGGAATGCTGTAAAGATTGTAAGACAATTGAAAAACAGCGATTGAACCGGCGCTCAAAGCCGAAGCCATGG
Source organism: Patescibacteria group bacterium (assembly GCA_038064075.1). Taxonomy (GTDB): domain Bacteria; phylum Patescibacteriota; class Minisyncoccia; order HO2-45-28; family HO2-45-28; genus JBBTTU01. Next base: position 4,917 of record JBBTTU010000004.1, on the reverse strand, counting down.
CAGTAATTACAATCAGAATAATCTGATTGATCTCCAGACCGATTGAACGCGGCAAAGAAAGATAAAAAACATTCAGAATATCCCGAAAATTTACGCGAAGCGCGGGCTTCGGCCAGTACCCCAGCGAATGGAGGCTGGGCAGCTGAATTAAAATATGAGCCAATGCCCCCAAAACCACGCCCCAGACCAAACCGGAAAAACCGATAATCGGATAAAAAAACAAGATGCCGAAAATAATGCCGGCGTTGTAAAGAACCGGACTGACGGCATAAATGAAAAAACGGCGGTGAGCCTGAATAACCGAAGATATCAAAGCCGAGAGGCCGAGCAGAATCGGCGAAAGAAGAAGAATCCGGGAGAGCGCGACCATTTGCGAAAAATTGTCTTGGGAAAATCCGGGCGCGATCAGCCGCGCCAAAAAAGGCATAAATAAAAAAGCGATCGTGGCCGACAAAATCATTATTAAAGCAAAAACGCTTATCAATTCCGAAATGAAACGGCGAGCCGGCTCGGAACCGGCTCGTTCTTTTTGAATCAGAAGAGGCATTACCGCGGCGCTGGCAACCAAGAGCAGCGAGGCGGTGTATAAAAAATCCGGAATCCGAAAGGCGGCAAAATAAATGTCAAGAGACTGGCCGGCGCCGAATAAACCGGCCAAAAGCCGATCGCGCAAAATTGCCAAAATTTTGGCGGCAATACTGGCCAAGCCAAGCAAAAAAGCGGCTTGATGAACGCCTGCGATTTCCCGGTTGAAAACAGCCAGCAATTTTTTGACCACGAATAAATATAGTTTAGGTCTTAACGCTTTTTATTTTTAACCGGAACTTTTATTTTTTCTTGCGTTTGCGGCCCGGACGGAGAAGAAATGCCGTCCAAAGCCTCTTTGCCGGCTTTGAGATTGGCAAGAATTTTTTGAACTTCCTGATTATCGGGATTAAAAGCCTTGATCCGTTCAAAAAGAGAAATTGCCGAATTTTTATCCCCGAAGCGATCATAAATCAAACCAAGAAAATAAAGAGCGTTGGAATAATTCGGATTAAGTCCGGCCGCCTGTTCCAAAACCCGGCGAGCGTCATCAAAACGATCGGCGCGATAATACAAAAATCCGAGTTGGAAAAGCGCCGTCCCGTCTCCCGGACTCAAAACCGCCGCGGCTTCGGAGTATTCAATCGCTTTTTTAACATTGCCGGCCCGATCCTCCAGTTGAGCCAGCAGCAAATGAGCCGGAGCATAATTATTTTTCAGCCGCAGCGCGGCTGCAAGCAAACCTCTGGTTTCAGATTCTTTTCCAAGAAACAACTGGACCCTGGCTTGGGCGAGCAGCGGTTCGGGGCTGGTCGGATTTCTGGCGGCGGACTCAATATAAGCCGCTAAGGCAAAATCCGAGGCCTCCGTAATCCGGAGAGGCAGAACTGATTCGTAAATCCGTCCGAGCGTAAACCAATTGGAAGCGTCAACCGGATTCAATTCAATTGCCGCTTTGGCGTCCCCGACCGCTTGGTTTAAAAAATTCTGGAAACCGGTTTGTAAATCATCCGGACTGATTCCCGACTGTCCCAGAAGCGCCGAAATCCGGCTTAGCTCAATTTCGGCCGCCTGGCGAAAATATTGATCACGGCTGTCAAGAGCCAAAGCCCGGCTCAAAGACGATGCCGCTTCAGGCGCATTGCCTTGCGCGCTGAATTTCAGGCCTTCACTGAAAAAATAAGCTGCGGCATATTTTTTGCCAAAAATGTAAAAACCCGAAAATCCGGCAATAAGCATGAAAATAACCGCAAATGTTGAGATAAAACCGGGTCCCGAATTCTGAAAAAGAACAATCTCGTATTTTTTGGCAAGTCCCAACTCGGAAAGCAAAACCATAAACATTCCCAAAAACAAGAAAAGAAAAAGAAATAAAAGGAAATTGAGATTATAAACCGCGGCGTAAACCAAAAACATTAAAATGACAAAAATGGTCAGGATCGCGAACGGTTGGGTCTCATTTTGGCGGAGCCGGAAAAAAGCCCGCCAGCCGTAAAAAATAAACGCCAGCGCAAGCAAAATAATCGCAGCGAGGCCGAAAAGGCCGGTTTCGGCCAAAACTGAAGGCAGAAACGCGGCGCCGCTCGAAAAACTGGCGGCCCAAAATGAACTTTGATTCACCGCCAGCGGCTTGTAGCGGTTCCAATCATAAACGAAAGTCGCCGGACCCGACCCCAAAAAAATATTTTCGCTCAAAGCCTGCCTGACCACTGTCAAAGAAGCCGGCCAGGACGGGCGGATTTCAACCGACTCGGCGCTTAAAAACGAAATGAAAAGAGCTGAGAGCGTCGGCGTCAAAATAAAAATTAAAATAATTAAAGACAAAATAAGCGCCGGCCTGAAAAAGTTTCGGATGGTCGGAACTTTTAATGAAAAAAGATAAGTCAGAAGCATCAGCAAAAAAATAAAAAGAACCCACAAAATAATTTTATTCCCGCCGGCCGCGGCCGCCACCAGAGATAAAAAAGCCAAAATCAAAAAAGCCGGGCGGAGCGGCATTGAAGGAAAAACTTCAAAAAGAAAAATGGAAATAAAACCGACCAAACTGAAATAAACGCCGAATTCGCTCCAGGAGCCGATCAGGTTCGCGGTCGGCTGGGAAAAATCAATAAAAGGCAATAAATTCAATCCCAAAACCGTCCAGAAAAACTGAATCAAAAAAACAAGAAAAGCCGAACTTAAAAAAAACAAAAGCCAAATAAAGACATGGCGGCTTGAACCAAAATTAAAATAAACCAGGAAACCGGCCAAAACAAACATCAAAACCGCCGGGACGCCCGAAGGATTCTGGCTTAATTCAAAAAAAGAGGTGTGCCGGCTGATTGAAAAAACGCCTGAAACCGCCGCAACCAGAACCAATATAATCAAGGCTAAAGACAGATAATTTTTAGGCAGCGCCAGTCGCCTGGTTTTAATCCGGCCGATAAGCCAGACCGCAAGGGAAAATAAAATAAGAAAATAAGCCAAGACTACCTTATTGATTCCCAAAGGATTTGAAGTGACCGGCAGAACCCAGAGCGGCAGTAAAAATCCCAATAAATAGATTCCGAGGCGACTGATATTATCCAGCCCTAAATAACCGCTATTGGCTAATCTGATAATTTTCCCGGACATAATTTTATAATAACATCATAATCATTTGACTGGCAAAAAATCGTTATGCACAATATAAGAATGAAAAGATTTCTGACAATTAAAGAAGCGGCAAAATATCTGGGAATTTCGCCTCTTACCCTGCGCAATTGGGATAAACGCGGACAACTCGCCGCGATCCGCCATCCGATTAACAATTATCGCCTCTACACAATTTCAAGTCTTGAAAATTTTTTAAAAAGTTTTGAAGGCCGCCGGGCGCGGAAACTAAAAATAAAATTATTGGAAGATTAATTTAATATATCTACTGATAGTAGCAATAATTACTCGTGCCATTCCAGGCGCAGCCGGTATGCGAAGTACAGTCGCTCTGGCTCATCCAGGATCCGCAACCGCTAGTAGTGGTAGTTGTCACGCAAGCAGTGCCGCTCCAATATTGGCCGGAAGGACAGGTGGTGCTTGTGCTTGGCATTTGACAATAACTTGTGGAAGAATTCCAAGTTCCTCCGGCTTGAGTGCAAGCAGTGGCCGAATTGCTGGTGCCGGATTGCGGCGAGCTCCAGCATCCGCCGCTGTACCAATACCATCCGGAAGACGTACAGATTGCCGAATCCAAACAATTGCTCGGAGTGCTACAGGATGTGGAAGTAGAACAAGAAGAAGAACTGGAATAACAGATATTTGCGTTGGCGCACCAATAATATCCGGCTGACGAACAATCCGCGGAATTGGCGCAATTTCCGGGAGAACTGCAAGCGGCAACCGTAATGGTTACGCTATTTGACGGCGTTGAACATCCGGCGCTATTGCAGGCCTTTACCCTATATTCGTATGAACTTGAAACAGGAGCCGTAACAGTATATGTTCCGTTTCCGCTAAAAGCGCCTGCGCTGCCCGCCGGGGACCAACTTGTTTCTCCGGATGATTTTTTCTCAATTTCATAAGAAGTCTCATTGGTCGCGTTATCAGTCCAATTCAAAGTAGCGCTGCTGCCGGAAAGCGCGTGGGTAAGGCCGCTTGGCGCCGCGGGAATAGTTATGACAGGCGCGGGCGCGGTTTCATCGTTATCATCCGCGCCAGAACAACCAGTGTCCGCCGGATAATCAATTTGCCCGTCGCTGTCATTGTCTTTGCCGTCGGAACAAGCCGAGGCAACGGTTGAAGTTTTGCAGGAATTGGAAACAGTATCCCAATACTGGCCGGTTGAACAAGCAGTTGTGGTTGTCGGCCCAGCCTCATCATTATCAAATGCCTCATTACAGCCGGTATCCGCGGGATAATCAATTTTCCCGTCATTATCATTATCCAATCCGTCATTACATTGCGCTTTGGACCCGCAACCTCTATCCGTTACCCATTTACATATTGAGTCGGCGTCGCAAGTTGCTTGAGTGTAATAAACGCATCGAGCGGTAGTGGAAGTGCCGCCGGACTGGCATCCTAAAGTAGTTGTTGTGTCTCCTTCTTTGGCGGATTTAGTCATCGGACCGTCGCAATAAACCTGTTTTCCTGACGAATCAGTGTACATTGAATGGCAGCCGGTGCCTAAAAGCGCGATAAGCGACTGGCTGCAACCACTGCCTCCGGTAGTAGACGATGGCTGGCAGTTTCCGCCGGACGCGGTTTGAGTCCAATAACATCCCGATATTGCCGTACAGCTTGATTGGCTGACATAACTGCCGCAACCTGTTCCTGTGGTGTTGGACTGCGGCGAACTCCAGCATCCGCCGTTGTACCAATACCAGCCGGAAGACGTACATTTTGTTGAATCAAAACAATTTCCCGGCGCGCTGCAAGAAG
>JBBTTU010000003.1:0-3706 GCA_038064075.1 Patescibacteria group bacterium | reverse complement strand
CGGGTTTGCGGCATCGGGCCTTCCTGCGCGTCAACCACCAAAAGCACCGAATCAACAGAACGAAGCACCCGCTCCACTTCCGAACCGAAATCAGCGTGGCCGGGCGTATCCACGATATTAATCTTTGTTACGGGACGTCCGGAGCTTGTTGAAGGATAAAAAATAGCGGCGTTTTTTGAATAAATGGTAATGCCGCGCTCCAATTCAAGCGCGTTTGAATCCATTGACACGCCTTCTTTCAGAACGCCGGTTTGCCGCATTAAGGCGTCGGTCAAAGTAGTTTTTCCATGATCCACGTGAGCGATGATTGCAATGTTTCGTATCTCCATAAAAAAATACCCTTTCGGGTTTTAACTATAACAAAATTATATCCTAATTCCTAAAAAAATCAAATATATAAAATATTTGTTTCCCGACCAAAGCTGCGGGGCTAGGATTCGAACCTAGATGACATGATTCAGAGTCATGTATCCTACCATTAGATGACCCCGCAGCTTTGGCAAGGATTTATTGTTCTACTTTTACTCATTCAACCGGAGCAAGCCCGCAATGAAATTTCAATTTTATATTTTCAAGTATCGCCTGACCGCGATTGAACTTGAGACAACTCCGAGGATAACTCCGGCAAAAGCCAAAATCAAGAAAAACTGGAAAAAATTTGAAATGTAATAATCAAAAAGGTTCGGTCCGCCGAAAAACCGCTCGGCCAAAGGCCCGAGCCAAATGGTTACCGGATAAAAAAGAATCATTGTCGCCGCGGCCGAGAAAAAGCCGTAAAGCGCGCCTTCAACCAAAAAAGGGCCGCGGACATATCGCCGGCTGGCTCCGACCAAACGCATCACCGAAATTTCGTCGCGGCTGGTATAAATGGCAAGCCTGATGGTATTGAAAACAACCAGCATCGCGATCATAGCCAGAACAATTGTTCCTCCCAAACCGACTGCCCGCGCCGCGGTTAACACACTGGCCAAGCGTTCAATGACGGTTTGATTTTGGAAATAATTAATCTTGTCAATGATGGAAGAATAAGCTCCGCCGTCTAAAAACCGGGCAATAACTTCATATTGATCCGAGTTTTTGGCCGTTATGTTCAGACTAGCCTGAAGCGGATTCTCGCCAAGCTCTTCCAAAGACTGAGTGATTAAAGCGTTGGCGGCGTGGCGGGCCCTGAATTTTTCCAGAGCCTCGTCGCGCGAAACATAGCTGATTGATTTGATTTGAGTAAGCTGCTGCAAAGCCGATTTGGCGCTTGAAATTTCCTCTTCGGTGACGTCGGATGAAAAATAAACGCTGATGTCAACCTGATCTTCAATTCTGGCCAGCGCCGAGGTTAAAATGAGATTAGAAAATATAAGCGAGCCGACCATAAAAAGAGCCAGCACCATCACCAGAGTCGCGGCCAGCGAAACCCAGATATTTCTCCAAAAATTAACGGCCCCGTTTTTAAACACTCTTTTAAAATTAACTTTCATCATAATATTTTATATTTTATATTATGTAGCGCCCTTTTTTATCATCCCGGATTATTTTGCCTTTTTCCAGAGTGATTACTCTGCGTTCGAGTGAATTTACAACATCATTGTTATGGGTTGCCAGCACGACCGTGGTTCCGAGTTCGTTGATTTTTTTCAAAAGTTCAACGATTTCGCGGGAGTTGATCGGGTCAAGATTGCCAGTCGGCTCGTCGGCCAAAATCACGTCGGGCCGGTTGACGAATGCGCGGGCAATCGCCACCCGCTGTTTCTCGCCGCCAGAAAGCTCATTGGGAAAATGCCAAAATTTATCCGTAAGCCCGACCAGCTCCAAAGACTGCGGCACGTCGCGCCGGATATCCTCTTCGGAAGCTTCGGCGGCCTCCATGGCAAAAGCAATATTTTCATAAGCGGTTTTGGCCGGCAGGAGCCTGAAATCCTGAAAAATGGAGCCGATGCGCCTACGGATAAAAGGCAGTTCGTCGCGGGGAGTCTCATGAACATCAATGGATTCAAAAAAAACTTTGCCCGAAGTCGGCCTTTCCTCGGCTAAAAGCAGTTTTAAAAGCGTTGTCTTGCCGGAGCCGGAATGGCCGACAATAGAAACAAATTCTTTGGGTTCAATGTTAAAGCTTACCTCATCCAAGGCAACCGATGTCGGCGAATAAATTTTTGAAACTTTATCAAAATAAATCATGCGTCTTTATATTATAGATTATAACGCTAACTGGGCGTCTATAAAATCATTTAGTTCTCCTCCAAGAACGGCGTCAACATTGCCGGTCTCAACTCCGGTCCGATGATCCTTGACCAATTGATAGGGATGAAAAACATAAGAACGGATTTGATGGCCCCATTCGGCCTGCGGCAATTTTCCGCCGCGAAGGTCTTGAATTTCTTGGTGCTTTTCGGCAGACTGCTTTTGATAAATTTTTGAGCGCAGGAGTCGGACAGCCGCGGCCCGATTTTGGGATTGGGAACGAAAAGCATCCACCCTGATTTTGATTCCGGTCGGCTTGTGGGTCAGACGCACCGCGGTTTCGCGTTTGTTGACGTTCTGGCCGCCCGGCCCGGAAGAACGGGTAAAATCAAATTCAATGTCTTCCAAATTAATCTTAACATCTTCTTCCGAAACAAACTTGGGCAAAACTTCAACCAAAGCAAAAGAAGTATGGCGGAGTTTTTTGGCGGAAAAGGGCGATATCCGCACCAGACGATGGACTCCCGACTCCCCTTTCAAATAACCGTAAGCGAACTTCCCCAAAACTTCAAAAGTCGCGTTCTTGGTGCCGCCGGTTTCGTTCTTATGATGATGCAGAAGCGCGCTTCGCCAGCCTTTTTTTTCGGCGAAGCGCCGGTACATTTCAAACAAAATTGAAGCCCAGTCTTCGGCGTCGTCTCCGCCGGCGCCGGCATAAATTGAAACTGCGGCGTCGCCTTTGTCATATTTGCCGGAAAGAAACAGCTGTTTTTTGAGGTTTTCAAAATCCCGGCCAAGTTTGGCGAATTCATTTTCAAGAGATTCAATATCGGCGGTGTTTCCTTCTTTTTCGGATTTTTCAGCCAAATCTTTAAGAACCTCGGCTTCGTCCAGCAATTTTTGCCACGCGCCGCATTCTTCTTTAAGTTCGTTTAGGCGGGCGGTTGCCGCGCCGGCCCGCTTTTGATTCTGCCAGAAATCAGGCCGGTTGGTTTCGGCTTCCAATTCTAGAATTTCCCGCTTTTTGGCCGCAAAGTCAAAGCCGCTCCGCCAAGCGGCGGAGTTCGCTTTTTAATTCTTCAATTTTTTTTAATAAATCTTCCATTGTTTTTTAAAAACTTGAATTGTAAAATTTACTGTCTTATACTTAAAAATATTATAAAGGTTTAATAATAATTTATCAAATAACAAATTTATTCTATGAAAAAAATTATTGTTTCGTTTGTCGCTTTTTTTGTCGTCGCGGGTATGATGAGTTTTGCTATTCCCGCTTCAACGCTCGCGGTCGGTCAAAAGCAAGGCAGTGATAATTTGACGCGCGCGCTTATTGCTTTTGACAAGCCAATCGGCCCCAGCGAGCAAGCGCTCGTGCGCGCCGCGGGCGGCAAAATTAAATACAGTTATTCCATTGTGGACGCCATCGCCGCCATCCTGCCCAGCGGAGCGATTGAAGGGTTGTCCCACAATCCGCATGTTATTGCCATTGACCTTGACGATACGGTCTACGCCGTTGACGCCGAACTTGATAATTCAT
>JBBTTU010000002.1:0-49380 GCA_038064075.1 Patescibacteria group bacterium | reverse complement strand
ACAAAAAGCTCAACCGAAGTTGAGCTGGAAGTGTTGGTCGCGTTTTCCGTTGGCGCCGCGTCTGACGGCGCCGCTCCCCCGCCAAAGCCAGCGTAAGGGAGAGCGGCAAAATTATTTGCCGCTTTTGCCGCACTTGGAGACTTAGTCTCCAAATTGTTGTTTTGTCGCACTTGTGCTTGCGCTTGAGATTGAGATTGGGCTCGCGCTTGAGCTTGAGCTTGCACGATTTGCGCGATTTCAGCTACTTGCTTTTCCAAAACCGCGACTCGCGCTTTTGCTTCATCAAGAGTTATTTGTAATTCAGACAAATCCGCCAAAGTCGAACTTTCCCCCCGAGGGGCTTCCTCGGGGAACAAAAATTGTTCAGTATCCGATATCGGAATTGTTTCTTTTGGCGGAGAAATAATCGCAAGTTGGGATTCGGGCAAGACGATTTTTGGATAAATTTTTAAAGAGATGTTTTTGATCGTATTTTTCGCGAGCTGATATGTTTTTATCACCACTACTTCCAGTTTGGTCGCATTTCTGTCATAAAAATCAGCAATATTAAGAACAGCAAGTTTAGGAGTGTGTTTTAATGTTTGTAACAAAGACTCGTTTTGGTCAGAAAGAACTTCAATAGATTCTTCATTATTTTGATAACGCTCCGCTTCTCTGAAAAATAAATCTATTACGCTTGCGCCGATGAGGACCGCTTGAGGGAAGAGATGGATGCGATAGGAAGGGAGGATAAATTTTGTATCGTTTACAGAATAATTTTTTGTTTTATTATCTAAAAAAGCAATATAATATCCAGTGTTTGAATTATATAAAAATATAATTTTTTCATTTCCTAATTCTTTTGTATTCTTTCGTAATTTTTCCAAATCCGGCTCCACAAATTCTTTATTACTTATTGTATCTTCAGAAAAGAAATTTTTATTGGAATAATCAGCCAAATAATCAAAAGCTTGAGCAAGGCTTTGAAACGTCAATAAATCTTTATTCTCTTGTACTAAATCAACGGCAACTGTTAATTCATTAAAATTAGTATATTCTTTTGCATAATCTTCATACGGAGAACCAGGATCGCCGTAAAAATCAGCGTGGGTATCATTGCGCGTATGATCAGGAACACTCGCATCTTCAATTAAATGGAGAATATGTCCGAGAGCGATAAAAGCGGACTTTTTATCTCCGTCAATGTATGACTTTATGGCTTTTTGCCAGGTTTGATTGCCAAACTGTCTACCATAAGCTGACTGATATTCTTGATTTATTGCCCAATCTAAAGAAGTAATTGCTTCTTTAGGCGCGACATCCGCCCCAATTTTATAACCTTGTTCTTCGGATAAATTGCCAAAGTGTTTTCCTTTCCATCCTTCATTATGAATTGGATCGTAAAAATGGTTAATCCATCTTGGTGCCTGGTCTTCGTTTATTGAACCCTCCATCATCCATCCAATATTCTGATCGGATAATTTGTTTTGATTCTTGATATTAAAGAAATTAGCCATTTCTTCGGTCAGCGCCGGATGGGTGTTGTATGGTGAATAAGCCAAAACAAAATGAAGAGCAAAAACAGATGCGCTAAAAAGAATAAGATAAATATTGATCTTTATTAAAAATTTCAAAAAACTCTTGCTCATTTTAAATTACCAGATTATTTTCCAGACTTTGGTGTATGGGTTGAAATAAAAAATTATAATACTAGAAAGCTCCTGCTTAAATTCTTGGTCGTAATAATTATAGTAATAATTGGCTTGATTTTCCAAAGATTTTCTTTCACTCTTTCTCAATCCCTCCATCTCCTTAATAGTCTGTTCCAATTCATCATTTTGTTTTAATTTCTCCAGCCATTCTTTTGCTTTATCTTGATGCCCCGCATCATAATACTTGCTCGCCAATTCCAAATCACCTTTCTTTAAGGTATCTAAAAACATCGTCCAAGTTTCCTCCGGTGTCTTGCCTCCGTAAACATCTTCCTTGTACGGCCGCTCCAATGATTCTTGAAATTCTTCAGTCGCTTTCTGCCATTTGTATCCCCCCCAGATGTTTTTTCCGGCAGTATAAATAATCAGTAATAAAAATATAGCAAGCGGAATAAGAATGATTATTAACACTTTTTTTATTATTGGATTTTTGATATTCATTTTTAAAAATAATTAATCAATTCGTTCCTTCTTTATTTTTTCAAATTCCTCCGCTTGTTTTTTGATATTTTTCCACTCTTGCCAGTTCTGATATTTCGGCAAACCGTAAAACCAAGCCAAAACAATTATTATAATAATAGCGATAATTCCGACAACAAACTTCGTTTTTTTGTTATTCAACATAATTTTATTTTAGCACGCCTAAAATTTCTTCAAACCTTACTACATAGGACGGTCCTATGTATTAACCTTTTGATAATTAAGCCAGTCATTAATGTAATCTTTAAACTCTTTCTGATTCTCAAAATATCCTGAAAACGCGTTTTTATTAAGAATCGCCGTTTCCGGCCGACTCTCGCCAATGTAGTCCGGGTAACTTGAATATCTGTAATTTTCCAAGAATTTTTTAGCTTTATCCGTATCGGACAATCCTTTTTCATACCACTCCGGCTCAATCAATTTAATCGGATTCAAATGAATATAAGCGAACAGATATTCTAAATATTCATCTTTTTCCGCATGTTCAGCCTTGAATACGCCTTCAAAAAGAGAACCAGTTCTTCCATATTTCATATTAAAATACATTGAGTGGGAAGTGCATAATTTTTTCATAAAATTACTGATTCCGCCTTCTTTTTTCTCGCAAACAAGCAAATGAAAATGATTCGGCATTAAGCAATAAGCGCCAATATCCACAATAGTTTGTCCCCTTTCCATTTCTACAAAGGACCGTCCTAGGGGAATATCCCGAAGATTAATAGGGTTATTATTGTTGGCGAGAAACAATAATTTTATAAACCGCTTTCTATCATTATCGTCCAAAAAAACGGTTCTTTTATCATTGCCGCGATTATATAAATGATAAAATTCATTTTCAGAAAATTCAAATTTGCGGTACATATAGATATTATACACCCTAGGACGGTCCTAGGGGAAATCTCTTCTGTGGATATCTTCTTTCCCCGAGGAAGCCCCCTCGGGAATTTTACGGGAATTTTATGCAATAATTAATAATCGCGGAGAAAATTCTATTTATGATATAATAAATAACAAAATAAAAAATCAATCAGTTCTTTTAAATTTAAAACAGGTGAAAAAATGAAGAGATGGAAATTTCTATTGGCATTTAATTTTTTATTTGCCTTTTATTCTTCTGTTTTCGCTCAAAATCAGAAAAAGCCGCAAAATTCGTGTTTTCCGGTTTTTCCGAGCGACAAACTGATAGAATACGAATGCCACAGAATACAAAAAGGTGAAACCCTGGAAAGTCTTTTTGGAGAGAATTATGAGGCGATTCTTCGCTTTAACAGGATTGATCGGCGCCATGTTTGGCCAGGAAAACATTTGAAAGCGCCGCGGGATTTAGAATCAATAAAAGATTTTCACGGCGGACTGCCGAAAAATCTGGAAAAAGCGAAAAATTATCCAAAATATACGCTAATCAATCTAAAAGAACAGTTTTTGGGCGCTTACGAATTCGGTGAGTTGCAATTTTTTCTACCTATAACTTCCGGCCGCAAAGGCCATTTTATGCCAAAAGGGATTTTTAAAGTATTGGGGCGCGATAAAAACCATCGTTCCTCTCTTTATAAAATAGAGAAAACCAATATCCCTTATCCGATGACTTGGGCAATTAAATTTTATGTGGATAAAAAAGGAACGGCTTTTTGGATTCACGGCCGCGATCTGCCCGGCTACCCCGATTCTCACGGCTGCATCGGACTCTATGATGAGGAGATGCAAAAAAAATATTACGGCTTCCCAAAAAAGCCAAAACTCAATGATGCCAAGAAATTTTATTTTTGGCTCTTTCCCGGAAGCGAAAACGATGAAAAACCGATGGATTTTCCAAAAAATGGACCGGTTATTCCAATTGAAATAACCGACGCAATTTAAAAGCTGCTTTTTTTAAAAAAAGCAGCTTTTTATCTTTTCCCGAGGGGCTTCCTCGGGAAACTCCCCGAGGAAGCCCCTTGGGAATAATTAATAAAGAGAATTTTTTACCACTGTTAAAATCGGAAAAGGGTATGGCATTATATAATGCCATACAATATGTTTTTTGCCTTCGCTGTCCAACCAGCGAAGCTCAAAAATCTCTGAATTTAATATAGATTCGGGATTATTAAGATAACCCCGAAAATAAAAACCTACTATATCTTCTCTTAACTTCTCTTTTTCTGTATTATCATATTTTATAATTCCCGTAACAAGGGAATTCGGAAATTCAATATCATTGGAGGAACTAAATATAACTATTCTATCAAAATTTATATTTAGCTCTTTATCTAATTGAAACCTGTACCTTGAATCATAAAATTGACTCAAGGTTTTTAAAAAAACAGTTGGATCGTGATAATGAATCACCCAATCAAGCTCTTTTAATTTGTTTATATATTCTTCTCCCTGTTGAAAGAAGAAAATATATTTTTCATATTCGTAAAGAATTCCAGCTAATTTAATAACCAGGTTTCTCTTTTTTAACAAAACATCCGCATCTGATGGGCAATTGTTTATTTCTTCATCCAATTCCTTTACCAAAACATCTAACACTTGTGAGGAAATGTTATTAAAATCATAAAAAAAGTCAAAACTTTTTAGTTTTTCCAAGGTTTCTTCCGCCCTATGCTTCATTTGCTGAAGCATTTTAGGCAAAGGATTTTTCCAGATAATCTCTTCTTCTTCCTTTTCTTCCGCGTCTTGCGCTGCTGCCAATCCGGCATAAAAAAATACCAACAATACTAAAACAAACAACAATAAAATCTTTAAGTTTTTCATTATTCCCCCTCCTTTCAATAAAAATTTTCAAAATAACAAACTAACTCTATTTAGATTTAATATAGCAAAAATATCAATAAAAAAACAAGCAGATTTTGTAAGTTTAGATTATTTACTAAAAAAGGGGTACTTGACATCCCCCCCAACCCCCCCCTCCTTCCGCCACACCCGAGCGGCGAAGCCGCGAGATAATCTCCTCCGAAAACTCTCAATGTCTAACTTGGTCGGGCTGCCGAGATTCGAACTCGGACTAAAATTTATCCCGTAGAGAGTTTTGCTCTTCTTCGGGGCGCCCCACCCCATAGTATAATTTGACTTGTCTTGATTGGTCGGGGTGCTGGGAATTGAACCCAGTCTACATGCTCCCAAAGCATGCGTACTACCGGTATACGACACCCCGCTAAAAATTTAGGCGGATAAGAAGCAGGCGTACCACCATCATACACCAGCCCGATGTTTCACGTTTTACAATTTATTACAATCCAATATCTTCTGTAATCCTTATTTTAGCTTTTTTGGTCTCAAAATCAAGAAAAACCGCGGCTATATCAACTTGCCATTCGGTGTCATCATCAATATTTTTATCCAATAAATATGTTTGTATAGCCCGCGAAAGTTTTTTTAATTTCCAGGGATGAACATTTTCTTCCGGATCATAACTTTCAAAATTGTTTCGCGTGAAACTATTGTTTCCCGTGAAACTTTTTAATTCAACAGTTTTTACTTCTATAAAATGAATAGTTGAGTCCTTTTTAGCCACTATATCTATTTCTCCCCACTTTTTAAGATAATTTCTATCTAAAATCTTATATCCGTGTTTCACGAGATGTTTCACACAAATATCTTCACCGAGGTTTCCTAATTTTCTTTTTTCACTCCACATAATGTTTCACGTTTTACATTTTTCATCTGATTAATTCTTTTTTATAAATAATATTATAGTAAAATAAAAAAATAATGGACATACGTTTTAATATCAAATGTCCTATAAAATAATAAGTGTCCAATAGTGTAAAACGTGAAACATTATAAAAAATCTGAATAACTATATTTTTGGACCTAGGGAGAATCGAACTCCCGTCTCCACAATGCGAATGTGGCGTCGTGCCACTAGACCATAGGCCCATATAAATATTTTAAATTAAATATGTCTAACTTGGTCGGGCCGCCGAGATTTGAACTCGGGCTAAATCCTCCCGAAGGACTCGTGCTACCGCTACACTACGGCCCGCTTTGCCTCGCCACAGCTCGACTTCGGCGGGCAAAGCCCGTTTGCCGAGCGACGGCAAGTTTATTTCACCCAATATTTTTGTTTTATTTTGCCGACCTCTTCTTCTTCAAGGCCGACTTTTTTCTTTTTGGCTTCCTCGGCTAATTTAGAAAGCTCGGCTTCTGATAAAACGCAAAGTTCTACGGTCTTTTCTTCCAGCCATTCTTTTGAATTTAATTTTGGATCGTCAAGAACATCTTCCAAAAGAATGTTCAAAATCGCTCCGATACGCCTGGACGGTTCAATCCGGCAGATTCTCATAACATCGTTTCCGTCAATTTTAAGCATTTTAACTGAAATCGGGTCGCGCTGCAATTTTTCAATTATAAAGCGAAAATGCCGGAGTTTGTAAGGTTCGGCTTTTGGCACGCCCGAACCGATCCGGTCGCAAATCCGGACTTTGATAAGATCGTCCATATCTTCAATTCCGACTCTGGCTAAAAGCCGGCGCACCGAAGACTCGGTCACTTCGCCGACATTGTAATAAAAAAGATGGTAGCGCACCAATTTCGTCGTTTTTTCAATAAAATGTTTAGGGAATTTAAGACGCGAAAGCGTTTGAAAAGTCATTTTTGCCCCGACCATTTCGTGTCCGTAAAATGTTGAATCCGGACCGTCCCCATGTTTGACGCGGGGCTTGCCGACATCATGCAAAAGAGCGGCCGTTCTGATTTCAAGCGGCCACTTTTTACGGGCGGCATAATCCAAAGAACGCATATTATGTTCCCAAACGGTATAAATGTGGTGTTTATTCTGCCCGATCGTCCAACCTTCTTCAACTTCGGGCATCACGTATTTCAAAATGCCAAGCTCGCGCATCAATTCAAATCCGCGCGACGGCTCGTCTGTCAAGAAAATTTTAATAAGTTCATCCCTGATCCGTTCTTTGGAAATAAATTCCAAAAGCGCGGATTTTTTCTCCAAAGCCGAGCTGGTTTTGTCTTCAATTGAAAAATCAAGCTCAGAGGCAAAACGGATCGCGCGCAAAAGACGCAGGGCATCTTCTTCAAATCTTTCTTCCGGATCGCCGACAGCCCGGATAATTTTATTATCCAGATCTTTTTGCCCACCGAATGGATCAATAATATCTACATCAGCTTTTAGCTCCAGCGCCATGGCATTAATCGTAAAATCCCTTCTCTTTAAATCGTCTTCCAGCTTGCCGGCAAACTTTACCGCGTCGGGATGGCGCTTGTCAGAATATTTTTCTTCAAGGCGATAAGGAGTGATTTCAACAACTGCCAGCTCCGGCTTGTCAGATCCAGTCTTGACGCCGACCGTGCCATATTCATTTTCATAAAAACTGTCCGGAAACACGGCTTGAATTTGATCCGGTTTGGCATTGGTGGCAATATCCCAATCTTTGGGCTTTCGCCCGCAAATTAAATCCCGCACGCACCCGCCGACAAAATAAGCCTGATAGCCGGATTCAATCAGCTTGATATAAACTTCTTTTGATTCTTTTGGAATTTTTAAAATCATTTTTACAATGCGTCCCCGGAGGGATTCGAACCCCCAACAACTGGTCCGAAGCCAGTCGTGATATCCGTTTCACCACGGGGACTTAAAACCTTTATTCTTGCAAAATAACACGAAATCGGGCTGAATTAAACGGTTTTTCTTTTTATGGCATGGAAAGTTTGGTGGATTTCGCGGAGCCGGCGATCGGTTACGTGAGTGTAAATTTGCGTGGTTGCGATGTTAGCATGTCCCAGAAGTTCCTGAACCGAACGCAAATCAGCTCCGTTTTCAAGCAAGTCGGTTGCAAAACAATGTCTGATAACGTGCGGCGTCACTTTTTTGGTTATGCCGGCTTTGGTAGAATAATGTTTGATAATTCTTTCAATTGAGCGAGGAGTAAGCCGGGCCGATTCATCAATCGCTTTTTGGCCGGGCTTAAAATTGACAAAAAGAGCCGGATTCAGATCAGCGCGTTTATCAGACCAATTTTCAAGAGCATTTTTAGCACTGTCCGAAAGAAAAACAACGCGAACTTTATCGCCTTTTCCCCGGACGCTGAATTCTCCTTTTTTGACGCTGATTGAATCGCGGTTCAAAGCGCATAATTCCGAGACGCGCAAGCCGGTGGAAAAAAGAAGTTCAAGCATGGCGCGGTCGCGAAGCGATTTTGGGTCCGAACCACCGGCTGAAGAAAGCAGGCGTTCCAGTTCATCATTATTGATCAAATCAATCTGGCGCTCCGGCGTTTTGGCCAGTTCAATTTTTTCAGCCGGCAAACTTTCAATTCCGCGCCTTGTCAGATATCTTAAAAATCCGCGCAGGGCTATCAAATAATAATTCTGGGTCTTTTTTTTAAGACTCCTGCGATTAAGCCATAAACGGAACTGGCGGCAAACAGCTTCGTTGATGCCGGCCGGCGAGCCAATCTTGGCAAAACTAAAAAAAACATTCAGATAGCGGCTGTAATTATCAAGCGTTTTCAAGCTCCGGCCTTTTTCAATTTCCAGATACGCCAGGAATTCCTTATAAATTTTTTGGAGATCGTTATGTCGCACAATTTTATTTTAACACTCGTGGCCCATAAAAACACCTATCAAAAAGCAAAAGGCGCCGTGTTTTGTCCGGCGATTTGAAAAAAAACTCAATTTATGCTAAGATATAAAATATCAAAAATAAAATATTAAAAATAAAACACAAGATATAAAATGTTAAGCGCAAAAAATAAGCAAAAAATAATTGAAAAATACAAGCTTCATGAACGCGATACCGGCTCATCCGAAGTTCAGATCGCTATTTTGACCGAAGAAATCAAAAGCTTGACCAATCATTTGAAAAAAAACCCGAAAGACGCCCATTCCCGGCGCGGGCTTTTGAAAATGGTGGCTCAAAGAAGGACTCTGCTTAATTATCTGGCCGGAGAAGACGAAAAAAGGCACAGCAGTATTATTAAAAAAATCGGCTTAAAAGACAAATAATCCAATGACAATCATCAAACATCGCGAACAGCGGGTGGCGGTTTTAATTGACGTTCAAAATATGTATCACTCGGCCCGCAACCTCTATGGCAAACGGGTTAATTTTAAAGAAGTTTTAAAAATCGCCGCGGCCGGCCGCAAACTGATCAAGGCGGTCGGCTATGTCATAAAAACCGAAAGCGGGGAAGAAGCGTCTTTTTTTGAAGCTTTGGCCAAAATCGGAATTGAACCCAAATTCAAGGATCTCCAGATTTTTGCCGGCGGCCTTAAAAAGGCCGACTGGGATGTCGGCCTGACCATTGACGCCGTCCGGCTGGCGCCGCGCCTTGACGCCATAGTTTTGGTGACCGGCGACGGCGACTTTCTGCCTTTGATTGAATATCTGAAAGAAGGCCAGTACGGGCTTCAAGTTGAAGTCATGGCTTTCGGCCGGTCGGCTTCGGGCAAGCTGAAAGAAGCCGCCAACGAATTCATTGATTTGAGCGAAAACGCAAAATTTCTTCTTAATCTTCCGGCGCGCCGGAGCCGTTCTTAAATTCTATGGAGATAACCAAATATCAAACCGAAATAGCCGGAAAAAAACTGGAAGTTGAATTTTCCAACCTGGCCGCGAAGGCCAACGGTTCGGTTTGGGTTCGCTATGGCGGAACCGTTGTTTTTGCCACCGCGACCCAGGCCCGCGAACCAAGAACCGGAATCAATTTTTTTCCGCTCTCGGTTGATTACGAAGAAAAATTCTATGCCGCCGGCCAAATTTTAGGATCTCGTTTCCTCCGCCGCGAAGGCCGGCCGTCCGAAAACGCGGTTCTGACCGGACGATTGATTGACCGAACGCTCAGACCGCTCTTTAACCAAAAAATGAGAAATGAAATCCATGTCGTGGTCATGGCTCTTTCAATTGACGGCGAAAACGACCCTGACATACCGGCTATTATGGCCGCTTCTTTGGCCGTCGCGACTTCCGACATTCCCTGGGACGGCCCGGTCAGCCCGCTTCGGATCGGAATAAACGAAGAAGACGGACGGGTTCTCTTTAACCCGACCAATGCCGAGCGCGAAAAATCGCTTCTGGATCTGGTGGCTTGCTACAAAGCCGGAAAAATCAATATGATTGAAGCCGGCGCCAAAGAAGTTCCCGAAGAAAAAGCGCTTGAAGCGATCCAAAAAGCTATGTCAGAATTTGAAAAAATTGAACAATTCCAGAAAGAAACCGTTGCCAAAGCCGGAAAAACAAAAATAAAAATTCCGGCAGCCGAAGAAATAGAAGGGCTGCGGCCTCTTTTTGAAAAACATTTCCGTCAGCGCCTTGAAGATTATGTTTATGCTCCCAAAAAACCGGCTGGCGACGCCGCGATAGGCGACTTGAAAAAAGAGTGGCTGCAGACAACCAAAAAACAATTTGGCGAATCATCTTTAAAAGAGGCCGATGATTTATATGAAGAAACAATATATCAAACTGTGCGCAAAAACATTCTTGACTTGCCGGCAGGAGAAGAAAAAAGGCCGGATGGCCGAAAATTGAACGAACTTCGGTCGCTCTTTGCCCGAGCCGGCGTTCTTGAGCGCACTCACGGCTCAGGTATATTTTTCCGGGGCGAAACCCACATTCTTTCAGTGGCCACTCTAGGCGCTCCGGGCGACGTCCTGATTATTGAAGGAATGGAAATCCAAACCAAAAAAAGATTTATGCACCATTACAATTTCCCTCCTTTTTCTTCAGGCGAGACCGGACGGATGGGCTCGCCCGGACGGCGCGAAATCGGCCACGGCGCCCTGGCCGAACGGGCTCTGGAAGCGGTAATTCCTCCTACCGAAACTTTCCCTTACACCATCCGCCTGGTTTCGGAAACAATGTCTTCCAACGGTTCAACTTCAATGGGCTCGGTCTGCGCTTCAAGCCTGGCTCTAATGGATGCCGGAGTCCCGATTAAAGAACCGGTGGCTGGCATTGCCATGGGTTTGATTATGGAAAATGAAAATAAATTCAAAGTGCTGACTGACCTGCAAGGCCCGGAAGACCACCACGGCGACATGGATTTTAAAGCCGCCGGCACCAAAAACGGAATTACGGCAATTCAAATGGATGTCAAAGTTGAAGGCGTAACCGTTGAAATTTTAAAGCAGACTTTGGCTGATGCTAAAATAGCCCGCCAAAAAATTATGGAAGTCATGCTCAAAGCCATTGCCCGGCCGAAAGACAAACTTTCGCCTTTTGCTCCGCGGATAATGACGCTTTCCATTAACCCCGAAAAAATAAGAGATGTGATCGGTCCGGGTGGAAAAACAATAAATAAAATTACGGAAATAACCGGCGCTGAAATTGATATTGAACAGACCGGCCTCGTTTTCATCACAGCCAAAGACGAATCTTCGGCTCAAAAAGCGTTTGATCTTGTAAAAAATCTAACCAAAGAATTTGAAATCGGCGAAGAACTGACCGGAAAAGTCAGCCGCATCTTTGAATTCGGAGCCATGGTGGAAATCGGGCCGAAACAGGAAGGTTTGGTCCATATTTCCGAACTGGCGCCTTTCAGGGTCAATAAAGTCCGGGATCTTGTTAAAATCGGAGATGAAGTGCCGGTTAAAATAGTCGGCATTGACGAGCTCGGACGGATCAATCTTTCCATTAAGCAATCCAGCAAAGGCAAAGAAATGTATAATGGAAAAAATGGCCGAGAATCTTAAAAACGAGGAAACGAAAAAAGAAGAGTTGCCAGCCGAACCTCCAAAGCCGTCTGTCCGGACAATGGTCGGCGATGTTCAGGAATATTTAAAAGGCAAAAAAATTTCACTGGCCGAACTTTTGGCCCAAAGATCCAAAAAAGAGACTGAAACTTATGAAGAATCATGGCTGAATAAATTCCGGCCGGCGCTGTATCTGGCGGCTTTGATTTTAATTTTGACTTTGGCCGGGTTTGGCGCTTTTTGGCTGAGAAAAACTTTAAATCAGCCGGCAATCGTTAAACCGGCCAATCCCGCGCTCTTTATCCCGGCCAAACAAGAAAAAATCATTGAAATCGCCGGATCAGACCTCAATCTTTTTCTTGGCCAATGGAAAGAAATTTTCGGACTGAAACTTCTGCCCCGCGAATTTGCGGCTATTCATATTTTTGACGCCGAACAAAATAAATTTCTGGAAGCCGGAGATTTTTTTCGCCTGATCAAAGCGCCTTTGCCGCCATTTCTTTTAAACAGTCTGGGTGGCCGGATGAACTTGGGAATAATGGATACGCCGCGCGGAACCGAATCGGTCTTTATTTTTGAGATAAAATCATACTCAGAGGCTTTTGCCGGAATGCTGGCTTGGGAAAAAAGCCTGCCGAAAGCCCTAGCCGATCTGCTTTCAAGCGAAATCGGGCTTGATCGCGGCGATAATAATTTTCAAGACCTGACAATCGCCAACCATGATGCCCGAATCCTGAAAAACAGAAAAGATGAAATCATTTTAGCCTACGCGGTTTTTAACCGCCGGATCCTTATTCTCGCCCAGTCGCCGGCGGCTTTTGAAGCCGCAATCAAACAGCTTTCGCTTTTCATCCAGCAATAATTAGTTATATATCTTTAAATTACGAAATACCCATCCTCCGCATTTTACGGCATTTCGTAATTTAAGGTATAATATAGTCCTATGACCGTAGACTTGAACTATTTTCATAAAAAATTGGAAGAAGAACGGGAAGCGCTAGAACGCCAGCTGAAGATGATTGCCAAACGCAATCCCGAAAACCCAAAAAACTGGATGCCGATCCAGCCGGATTTGAACACCCAGCAGTCCGAAGCCAGCGAAATGGCCGATCTTTTTGAAGAATTTGAAAACACCGCCGGCCGCGAAGTCGCTTTGGAATTAAGATTAAACGAGGTCAACGCCGCGCTTAAAAAAATTGAAGCCGGAACTTACGGCCTTTGCGAGACCGATCAAAAACCGATCAGCCCGGAAAGGCTTGAGGCTGATCCGGCGGCCAAAACCTGCGTTGAACACTCCAAAAACTGAAATTTAGCGATATGGCGGTAAAACTCCACGCGGCTGAAACGATTGGGCTTGAAGGCAAAATAATTGACGTTGAAGTTGACTATTCAAAAGGACTTCGTTCTTTTAGTATTGTCGGGTTGGCTGACAAAGAAGTTGATGAAGCCAAAGAACGGATATCCTACGCCATAAAAAACATCGGACTCAAACCCCCTCATAAGCAAAATCAAAAAGTCATAGTGTCTCTGGCGCCGGCTGACATTAAAAAAAAGGGAACCGGCTTTGATCTGGCAATCGCCCTTGGTTATATTTTGGCGTCCAAACAGGCAAAATTTGAAACCGGCGACAAAATTTTCCTGGGCGAACTGGCTTTAGACGGCCTGCTGCGGCCGATAAAAGGGGTTTTAGCGCTTTCGCAAAAAGCGCGAAGCGAAGGTTTTAAAGAAATTTTTGTTCCCGAAGGCAATGGTCGCGAAGCGGCTGTTGTTAAAAACTGCAAAGTCTTTGAAGCCAAAAACTTGACCGAAGTCTTAAAACATCTGTCCGGCGAAACCGCGCTTAAAATTATGCCTAAAACTCAAATAAAATCAGCCGCGGCCGAAATAAAATATGATCTGGCCGATATCCGCGGCCAGGAAGCGGCCAAACGGGCTTTGACCATTGCCGCGGCCGGCGGACACAATATCCTGATGTCCGGGCCGCCCGGCACCGGCAAAACAATTCTGGCCAGGACCCTGCCTTCAATTCTGCCTCCTCTTTCTCAAGAAGAAGCTCTGGAAGTTACGGCGATTCAAAGTGTTGTCGGAATATTGGACGGCTCGTTTGCCAGCCGGCGCCCTTTCCGCAGTCCGCATCACACTTCGTCTTATGTCGCTTTGGTCGGCGGCGGAGCCTGGCCCAAACCCGGCGAGGTGACGCTGGCCCACCGCGGCGTATTGTTTCTTGACGAATTTCCGGAATTTGACCGCCGGGTGGTTGAATCGCTCCGCCAGCCGCTGGAAGACGGCGTGGTAACGATTTCGCGATCGCGCGGCACCATTAAATTTCCGGCAAGGTTCATGCTGGTCGGCGCCATGAATCCCTGCCCCTGCGGAAATCTCGGATCAAAGACCAAAATGTGCCTTTGCACTCCGTCGTCTTTATTCCGCTATCAGCGCAAAATTTCAGGCCCGATCGCCGACCGCATCGATTTATGGATGGAGGTTGGCAATATTAAACACGAAGAATTGGGCAAAGAGCCGGCCAAACCGGTCTCGGATGAAATCAGAAATATGATTATTGCCGCCCGCCGGCGTCAAAAAGAAAGGCTGGACGGCCAAGGACTTTTGACCAACAGCGAAATGGGCATCAGAGATTTGGAAAAAACCGCGCCGCTTTCGCTGTCGGCTCGCAATATTTTAAATCAGGCCGCCAAACATTTGGATCTTTCGCCGCGAGCTTATCACCGAATCATTAAAATCTCGCGGACAATTGCTGATTTGGAAGGCGACACCGAAATAAAAGAAAGCCATATTAACGAAGCTTTGCAATATCGGCCAAAAACTAATTTTTAAAATTTTGCGACACTAACTTAAATAGTATTTTTCGCGCCGCGAACCTCAAAATGAACGTGGCAGCCAGTGGAATTGCCGGTTGAACCGATGTAGCCGATCACCTGTCCCTGAACCACATGCCAGCCGCTTTGCACCGCAATTTTGCTCAAATGAGCGTAAAGAGTCTGAGTGTTATTAAGATGATTAAGCACGACATAAAGCCCGTATCCGCCGTTCCAGCCGTAAGTCCGGCTGACAATCACGTCGCCCGAAGCCGAAGCGACAACCGGAGCTCCGCAGTAGTCAGCCAAGTCTACGCCGTTATAGCCGTGAAGTCCCTGGCTTTTTCGTCCGCCGGCAACCGGCCGGATATAATAACCGCTATAGCTTGGTCCGCCGCCGCCGAGCAAACGCGAAGGAGTCGCAATCAGATATGATTCTCCATTTGGAATAACAATAGTCTGGCCGGCTGCCAGCGGGCCGCTGGCCGGCAAGTCATTAAAATTAATGATTTCGTCAACATCGCCTTTAAACTTTTTGGCAATAGCCGGCAAAGTATCGCCGTCTTTGACAACATATTGGACGCCCGAAACCGGAAGAATGATCAAAGTCTGGCCGGGAGTGATCAGATCGCCGCGTTTAAGATCATTGGCCCAAATAATAGTATTGACCGAAACTCCGAACATTTTGGCAATGCTTGAAAGATTATCTTTGTCGCGCACAATATACACTGAAATTTGACTGTTATTTTTGGCGTTAACATCAATATCGGCAATGCTGCCCATCGGTCCGGTGACCGGCAAAAGAGCGTTATTCTGAACAATATTTATTTCACCGCCGCCGGTGCCGGCCAAAGGATCAATATTGGTCGGAGCATCCAAAAGCGGCATATTCTGGATGTTGAAAACCGCAGCGGTCTCGACTTGAACCTCGGATTTAAAAATATTTTTAATTATATTAAAAATGCCGGCTTCGGCCGGAGAAACGGCGGCTAAAAACAAGCCAAAAACAAAACCAATGACCAAAAGGTTCTTTGGCCAAAAAAGTTTCTTAAAAGGTTTTATATAGTTCTTGCCGGATCTTTGAGATTGATCGGCAGAACATTCGTATATTTCTAAAATAAGGTTTAAATTAAAGGAAAACGGACTTGCTCGGCCTTTCTGTAATAAAGAAACCGCTAAGCTTGCGGTTCTATTTAATACTAGCCCTGCCAAGGCCGAAAGTCAATCCGGCAACAACGATTTATCCACAGCCCAAAAAATGCTATAATTTGATCAATGTGTCAAATTTAAATGCTTTAAATCATCTTAATAAGGCCCAAAAAGAGGCGGTTTTGCATCAAACCGGCCCGCTTTTGATTATTGCCGGCGCTGGATCCGGAAAAACCAAGGTTTTAACCCATCGCATCGCCCATCTTATCAGTCGAGGCTGCGCGCCGAACCGAATTCTAGCCGTGACATTCACCAATAAGGCCGCCGGCGAAATGCGCGAACGCATCTTTAAACTTCTACAAGCTGACAGCTATCAGCCTTCGTCCCGAACTCGGGCCGAAGGGCTAAAAGATGTTATGCCATGGATCGGCACATTTCACTCCTTGGGAGCGGCTATATTAAGGCAGGAATATAAGGCTGCCGGGCTGGCCAAACATTTTACAATCCTTGATGAAGAAGACTCGCTGGCTCTCGTCAAAGAAGCAATAAAAGAACTGATTCTTGACCCTAAACAATTCCAACCGTCCAAAATAAAAAACATTATTTCGCGCCAAAAAGGCGATCTGATAAAGATAGACGATTTGGAAAACGAAGCTGACAATTATTTTCTTAAAATTTTAGCCCAAATCCGGCGGATTTACGAAGAAAAACTGCGAACGGCCCAGTCGCTTGATTTTGACGATCTTTTGGTCAAAACGGCGGCGCTTTTTGAAAAGCGTCCAGATATTTTAGCCAAATATCAAGAACAGTGGCAATTTATAAACATTGACGAATATCAGGACACTGATTCGGTTCAATACCGGCTGGCCAATATGCTTGCCGCCAAACATTCAAATATCTGCGTTGTCGGGGACATGGATCAATCAATTTATTCTTTCCGCGGCGCCGATTTCAGAAATATTTTAAAATTTGAATCTGACTGGCCGGGGGCAAAAATCATCACTCTTGAAGAAAATTACCGCTCGCTAAGGCCGATTTTGGACGCCGCCAACGCGGTTATTGCCAAAAACAAACTGCGAAAACCGAAAAACTTGTTTACCCGGCAAACCGGCGGAGAAAAACTGGAATTGTTCGTCGCCGGAAGCGAAGATGAAGAAGCCGAATTTATCGCCGACAAAACAAAAAATCTGATTGAATCCGGCCATAAACCGAACGAAACGGCAGTGCTTTTCCGGGCTAATTTCCAATCGCGGGTTTTGGAAGAAAAATTTCTGGCATACGAGATTCCGTACTACGTCGTCGGAGTCAAATTTTACGCCCGGAAAGAAATCAAGGATATCCTGGCATATCTTCGTTCAGCCCTTAATTCCGGCGATTTGATCAGCAAAAAAAGAATCATTAATGTCCCATCCAGAGAAATCGGCAAGGTTTTGACGGCCCGCTATTTTTCAGGATCAAAATTGAGCGATGCCGAACAGAAAAAAATCCGTAATTTTGAAACGGTCCTGGCTGAAATCAAAACCGGCGCAACCCGGCTTCCGGCTTCAAAAGCCGTTGCCAGCGCCATCCAAAAAAGCGGCTACCTTGATATTTTTGATCCGAAAATTGAAGAAGACCTGATGCGCATTGCCAATATCAAAGAATTGGCGGCGCTGGCCCGCCGTTTTGACGGCTTAAAAGCGCCCGAGGGCCTGCTTAAAATTCTGGAAGAAGCGGCGCTGATGTCGGAATCCGACGCGCCAGACTTAAAAAAAAGGGGAGTGCCTTTAACCACGGTTCATGCCGCCAAAGGCTTGGAATTTGACAATGTCTTCATTGCCGGACTGGAAGACGGGCTTTTTCCTCATTCGGCAATCGGCGGGGACGCTGAAAAAACCAGAATAGAAGAGGAACGCCGGCTTTTTTATGTCGCGCTGACGCGCGCCCGCAAAAAAGTTTTCTTGTCTTTGGCGCTCTTGCGCACTATTTTCGGCGAAAAACAGGCAAATATGCCTTCCAGATTCCTGCAAGATATTCCGTTTGAACTGATAAACTCGGCCGGCAAAGAAAAAATTATTGAATTATGACAAAACTTGGCCAGCATTTTCTAACTTCAAAATCCGTTGCCGCCAAAATGGTCAAAGCCGCCGATATTGATAAAAACGACTTTGTTCTGGAAATCGGACCGGGCAAAGGAATTTTAACCGGAGAAATCCTCAAAAAAGCCAAAAAAACGATCGCGGTTGAAAAAGACGCCGAACTTTTCAATTTTTTGGACCGGAAATTCGCGGAATTTATCAAAGCCGGCCGCTTGATTTTAATACATTCCGATATCCGCGATTTTCTAAAAACCGGCGCTTCCAAACTAAAAGCTGATAAAATCGTTGCCAATATTCCTTATTACCTTACCGGCCGGCTCTTACGTTTACTGCTCAATCCGTCATCTAAACGCTCTGCCCTCAAAGCTGAACTTTATGTTTTAATGCTGCAAAAAGAAGTATCCCGGCGGATTATGGGCCGGCCGAAAATGAATTTACTGGCTGTCTCGGTTCAGGTTTTTGCCGAACCGAAAATCGCTTTTTATTTGTCTAAAAATTATTTTCGGCCCCGGCCAAAAGTTGATTCGGCAGTGATTGTTCTTAAAAAACGGGTGCCCGACTTTTTTAAAGAAAACAAAATAAGCCAAAAAATCTTTTTCAACCTTGTTAAAACCGGCTTTGCTCATAAAAGAAAAACATTAAGCAATAATCTGAAAAGTTATAAGTTACAAGCTAAAAGTTTTGATCAATGCGGCATTTCCCCAACCGCCCGTGCCGAAGATTTGACGCTGGAAAACTGGGCTTGTCTAACTTGGGAGTCCGACTCCCAAGTTAGGAAAATAAAGATAGTTGAATGAAACTAATCGTGTTAAACTTAAAATAATGGCTAAAATAATTCCGGCGATGATAATTTGCTCTTTGGCTTTAACGCCTCTTTTGTTGCCGACCAGTTTCATTTACGCCGCCGGCGGCGATTTCGCTTTTGTCGGCGGAATCATCATTGTCGGCGTAGGAACCGGCCTGTGGGGCAAACTCGGCGGTCCGGCTGTAATTGTGGTAAAACCAACTTCTCCTGAAATGGCCAGTGTCTGGGCAGTCGCCGGACTGATCGGTCCTCCCTGCACCGGCAATTTGGTCTTGGGCTACGGCTACAAAACCAGCCATCTCGGAATAACTTTCGGAGTTTTCGTTGTGGGAATGGCAGCCGGCCTCAATCTTTTCTGTTAAACTCCTTTAATTTGCTGTTTTTCAACAAATTAAACACACACTTATCCACATTTAAAAAGCTCAAAAAAAATAAGATAAAATCGTAATGCTATAATAAAGTAGGGTCAAACGACCCGAAATTTTGACATTTTTTGCGAACAAAAAAATAATTTTAAGTCTGATTTTAGCCTTGGCCGTGGTTGCAGGCGGATTTTGGTTCATTTACCGAAATCGGCAGCCCGGAATTCAAAATCAGCCAAAAATTCTGACGGCCGCAGTATCTAAAACGGCTGATGAAAATCCCGATTCGGATCGCGACGGCCTTAAAGACTGGGAAGAGCGGCTGTGGGGAACTAACCCGAACAATCCCGACACTGACGGCGACGGCGCGCCTGACGGACAGGAAATAAAGCTCGGCCGCAATCCTTTAAAGCCGCCGCCCGATTCTTTGGACGCGACTCAATCCGCCAAAAAGCGGCTGCCGGACGAATCTAACGCCGAAGAAAAAAAATCAACTCTTAGCGCCGACATTGCCCGCAATTTTTTTAGCGATTATGTTTCTTTAAAAAATCAGGGACTGGACGACAACCAGATTCAAGAAGAACTTTACAATTCCTTGATTTCCAGGCTTGAAAAAGAACAAAAATCAAGCGGTCCCGCGCCAACCGGCTCATTTTCAGCCAAGGATGCCAAACTCTCCAGCAATTCCAAAGAAAACATCAAAAATTACGCCAATGCTTTGGGCGCAATAATCAAATCGGGATTTAAAAAAAATTCATTGAATGAAATGCTGCTTTTAAAAGATATTTTGACCGAGGCGTCTGAAAACGGAGATTATGAAGGACTGAGCATTTTTAAAGATTATCAAAAAGCCTATCTTGATTCGGCGGCCAAAATGCGCGCCCTCGCGGTTCCGCCGGATTACGCCGCCTATCACGCCGATATAGCCGGCAGTTTCAACAATTTTGCCGCGATCAACGCCGTTTTCAGCAATTTCGGCGCCGATCCTTTCAAAGGCATTTTAGCCATAAATGATTATCAGCAGGAAGTAAAACGTTCTTCCGCCGCGCTCTCGGGACTCATAATCAAATTTCTGGTTGACGGCATTGAATTTAAAACCGGCGAAGACGGATATATATTCGTTGAAATTGACAAGCAATTAAACCAAACCAGCGCCTTATGACAATGAGCTTTTCAAAATCAAAAAAATATATCGCCGCCCTTTTGCTGATAAGCGAGCTTGGATCGTTTATCGCTCTTTTTTCCATTGCCGAAAAAGCTTATGCCCTGCCCGCCGGCGCCACTCCGTCCGGAGCCGGCAATGCAGTGGCAATTCCAACGACTCAAAGCTGTTATTCTATTATTCCTCCCAGCATGAGCTGGGATTGTTTGAAAAATGAAATACTGGAATCAATCGGCCTTGCGATCGCAAATGCGGCATTAAGGACGCTTACAGACGACATTGTCAACTGGATTAACAACGGCTTTGAGGGCCAACCTCTTTTTATCACTGATTTTGAAGGATTTTTAAAAACTTCGGGCAACCTGGCGTCCGGCCTTTTTCTGGAAAAAATGCTAACGCCGGATCAGTTGAATCTTATCTGCAGTCCGTTCCGGTTTGAACTGGTCGTTAATCTTTTTTCGGCTGTCGCGCCCCCGCCCAAATGCACTTTTGCCGACATCAGAATGAATGTTGAACAAATGTACGCCAATTTTCAAACCGGCGGCTGGCAGTCGTTTCTGGCAATTTCAACCCAGACCAATAACAATGCTTTCGGAACTTTTCTGGTAAAAATGGACCAGATGCACGCCAAAGCTCTTGAAAAAACAGCCGGCGTAAAAGCCGAAATTGATTCCGGCAAAGGATTTCTTGGCTTTAAGACATGTCAAAAGTATCCTACGTCAATTAAAGCCGGATCCGTTCCGGTTTACAAAGAAGACGCCGACGGAATACCAACCGGAGTAATAGATCATTATAAAGACCCTGAAACCGGAAAAACAGTTCTAGAAGAACAGGACCCGACTCAGCCTTGTGAAAAATACACAAATTCAACGCCGGGCGCGGTAATCGCGGACAAACTTTCGGCTGTTTTTAAAACTGACCTGACCGGGCTTGAACTGGCCGATTCTTTCAACAAAATACTTTCGGCTCTGTTGCGGCTCGGCGTCGGCAAATTGCTGACGACCGGAAAAGGAGGCGTGGCCGGCTATCAGGCGCCGCCGCCTCCAAGCATCAATCCTCTGATTGAAAATATGAAGCCGGATCTTTTGACGTTGGCGGATCAAATCATTGAAAGAGAAAACGATTACATCAAAATAAAAAAAGAGTCGGTTGAAGTCGTAAAAAAAGTCATTTCAACAACCGGAGAAGAAATAGAAATATGCCAAGGAAAAAATAAAAATGAAATTAAAATTATAACGGACGATCTTAATAAAAAACGTCTGGAACCGATTGAGAACGAAATAACGGCTTCTGAAAAGAAAATTGAAGCCATTGAAGACCTGAAAGAACAGATTGAAACCGAAGAAGCTCCGGTAAAGTTTGAATTTTTGCAAAGGCAGTTGAGACAAGCCCATCAAGACATCCGCACTGACGAAGAAATAGGCGCGGCTAATTTGGAACTGGCCGATCTGCAAAAACAACTTTCAGATACCCAAAAAGAATTAAATGATTGCAAAAATCCATCCCAAAACACCAATTCTTCCGGGTCTATTTCTACTTAAAACTTATGGAATTTTTATTTAATTTATTCGGGGGAGGCAACGCGGTATTGAACGCGCTGGCTTGGATAGTTTACTGGCTTATGGAGGCGGTTGCGACGTTTTTCGGCATTACCGGCATGCTTTTTGATTGGGTGATTCTTTATGTTTTTGATCCCAAAATCTACAACATTCCCGCAATTTACAACGGCTGGACGATCGCCCGCGACACTGCCAATTTATTTTTTATTTTTATTCTCCTTACAATCGCCATCGCGACGATTCTTCAGATTGAACGCTACGGCGCCAAAAAACTTCTGCCCAATCTTATTATTGCCGCTATCTTTATTAATTTCTCGTTTCTGGCTTCTCAATACGTGATTTTTGCCGCCAATTCCATGGCATCGCTTTTTATGCCAAAAGGAGAGTATAAATCTATAAGATTTTCTGAACAATTTGCAGCCGGACTGAATCCAAATGCCATGTTTGCGTCTTTTGAATTAAAAGACATTGGAAATGACACTGATTACGAGAAAAAAGCGGAGGAATTTAGAAAAATGGAATTAAAAATATACGGAAGTTCAGAAGATCTTTATGGCGGTAGGTTTAAAAACCCAGACGTAACAGAAAAAGAAATAAAAAAATATGAAGAACTAAAAAAAGAATTGGATACTAAAGAAAATACAATCAGCGCGGCTTTAAGGAGAGCAATGATCGTTATGACCGCAAATATCGTTCTGCTCTTGGTCGCGATATTCGTTTTGGGAACGGTTGTTATTCTTCTTTTGGCAAGAATAGTCATCCTTTGGTTTTTAATGATTCTTTCGCCGGTCGCGTTTCTGTTCTGGGTTTTGCCGGGCTTGTCAGGCGAAGCCAATAAATGGTGGAGCACTTTGCTGAATCAATCATTCTGGCCGGTCGCTTTTTTCTTTTTGTTCAACATTACTTTAAACATGATCTCGGACGGCGCAAACCAAGTATTTGACGCAAATATAGACACCAGCAAAGCTTTTATTTCAAATCCGACGGTTGTTCTTTATTATCTTTTGCTGGCTATGATGCTTTTTATCAGCCTTGTTGTCGCCAAATCTATGGGCGGAGCCGGCGCCGCAATGACATTGAGTTTGGCAAAAGGCGCTCAAAAATACATCGGCGGATTTGCCGGCGGAGCGATTGGACTCGGAACGCGAGGAGTGGGCAGAGGAATAGGCCGAGGAGCCGAGCTTCTTTCCACTGAAGAAAGAAGAGGAGCGATTGTCAGAGGGCTTTCGCACATACCTCTTGTCGGCGGAATGATGGGAGGAGCCGTGGCGCGCCAGCTTGAAAAAGCCAAAACTTTGGGCGGTTTGGAAAAAATCCGGGCGCGGCAACTGGAATCGGCCAAACTCCTTTCGCCGCGGGATCGGGCCACTTATCTGTCAACTCTGGGTCTTACTGCCCGAGAGAATATCATTAAC
Organism: Patescibacteria group bacterium; assembly: GCA_038064075.1. Lineage (GTDB taxonomy): Bacteria > Patescibacteriota > Minisyncoccia > HO2-45-28 > HO2-45-28 > JBBTTU01. Next base: position 26,236 of record JBBTTU010000002.1, on the reverse strand, counting down.
ACTTTACCTGATAATGAAATGGCACAAATACTGACGAATCCGGCTATCCCCCGACAACAAAAACAGCAAATTGAAAATGTTATAACGCGACTTGGCGGCAAAAAACAAGAAAATATCCGTTACGAGCAGTTTAAACTCACTCCCGAAACCGAGCGGCCGACATTCTTTAACAGCCTTCCCGCACAAATGCAGGAGAATTTTGTCCGCGAAAAAACATCGGCAACTGATCTGGCCGCTCTTTATCACAGCAACGCTGGTTCCATCCGAACAACCATCGGAAATAACCTTGACCGATCTTCGGCTGAAAGACAGCAAAGATTTGCTTCCGAATACGGCCAATTTATCCTTAAACTGCCGACAGATCAAATTATCCTTTCTTTTGATTCTTTGACCGATAATCTTAAAGGTTTCATTATCAATTCATGGCGGAAAGATGAAATACAAAAAGTTGCCAAGTCTTATGATAAAATCGGGCGCGGCGGAGATTTTGTTTCAAGCATCAACACTCTTCGCCCGGGACGAGCGGATGACGCTCTCTCCGTTTTGCCGCTTCAGGCTCAAAGAATTGGCAAAACATACGCCGAGATTATCAACAAAATTGATTTTGCCGAAATCTCGGAAGATGCGGCAATATATCAACGCGACAGCGGCGGCTACCGAGTAATGGACATGCTAAATAAATTAAACACTAAGCAGGTTGGCGACATTGTTATGCGAGGAGGCAAAATTTTTGATGAATTTGTTCTGAAATTAAAAAATATGGGAGACGATATCAAAGAAATTACTGACAAACTGCGAGATTCAAACAGTCCGGCCGCGGCTTGGATAAAAATCAACGGAGTGAGACGGCTCGGCTTGCCCAAATAAAAATAATTTTAACAAAAAGGCGATAAAAGATAAAATAAAATATGACTGAAGAATTTCAAAAACAATTATCTGGACTGCCGCAAGATTTGCGCGACGCCGTTTTCTCCGAAGATGTTGCCGATAAAATGATGGCGATCGGCAAAAAATACAATCTGGCGATTGATAAAATCGGCGAATTAAACGATGAAACAATGAACGTGATTATGGGTCTGACTCATCCCAAAAACTATATCGCCAATCTCCAAAAGCGTTTGGGACTTGACGCGGAAATTATAAAAAATCTGGCCGCAGAAACAAACGAACAAATTTTCGCGCCGATAAAAGAATCGCTGAAAAAGATTCATGAGATCGGGGGAGAAAAAAACTTTAAATCAACGCCCGAAACCAAAAAAACTGAAGAATTTAAAAGCGCGGGGGGATCGCCCTTTGAACAAAAACTGGAAGGCGAGGTATTCAAGCCGCCCTCATCAATCAAAAAAGAAGTGGATGAAGCCAGAAAAGAACAAAGATACCCGGGCGATGCCGATCCTTATAAAGAACCGGTAAATTAACTATGCGCCAATTCAATGTCCCGCAATTTATAGAAGTAGAAGACAAAATTTTCGGGCCGCTGACCCTGAAACAGTTTATTTATCTTTTGGGCGGAGGAGCGGCGGCATTTATCATTTATGTCTTTGCCGGAATGATTGGGTTCATTTTATTGGGTTTGCCGATCGCCGGATTCGCCGCGGCTTTGGCTTTTTACAAAATAAACGGCCAGCCTTTTATCAAAATCGCGGCGAGCGCGCTCTCTCATTACACCGCCTCCAAACTTTACATCTGGCAGAAAAAAGAAACTAAAGCCGCCAAACCGGCCGGCGCCGAAATTCATAAAGAGACGCCGAAATTGGAATTGCCGAAAATAACCGAAAGCAAATTAAAAGATCTGGCCTGGTCGCTGGATGTTAAAGAAAAAATCAAATAATATGCCCGCTATTAAAGGAAAAGCATCCCAAGACTTTGTTCCGATCCGCGAAATCCGCGACGGCATCGTGATTACCGAAGACGGCAACATGCATATGGTGTTGATGGCCTCTTCTTTGAATTTCGCGCTCCGGTCGGCCGATGAACAGGAAGCCATCACCAGTCAATATCAGAATTTCTTAAACGCCCTTGATTTTTCGGTTCAGGTCATGATTCAATCGCGCCGGCTCAATATTGAGCCGTATCTGGAAAACCTGCGGGCGGCCGAGAAAAACCAAATCAATGAACTGTTAAAAATACAGACCCGCGAATATATTGAGTTTGTCCGGTCTTTTGTTGAAACCACCAAGATTGTCCGCAAAAGTTTCTACATCGTAGCGACGTTCGTCCCGCCTTTTTTAGCCGGAGGCGCCAAAGGAATCGGGAGCATATTTACCGGTCTTTTCGGCAGAAAAGAGACGGCTTCGGCCAAAAAACTTGAAGACGAAAAATTTGAAGAATACAAAACCCAGCTCTGGCAAAGAGTGGAAACGATTTCGGGCGCCATTGCCGGCGCCGGCGTGCGAACCGCTCCTTTAAACACCGAGGAATTGATAGAGCTTTATTACGGATTGTTCAACCCGGGCGAGCTGGAAAGGGGACATGCCCCGCAAATACGAGGCTAAAAAATATAAAATGGCTTTAAAAGATTTTTTCAGTAAAAAAGAAAAAGAGGAAGAAGCGATAATCGCGGTCCAGCCCGAGCAAATTTACGAGGCCGCGGTTTTGGAATTGAAAGACATTATCGCGCCGTCGGCCCTTGAAGTAAGCTCCAATTTCATCAAAATCGGCGAAAAGGTCGCCCGAACCCTTTTTGTTTTTTCTTATCCTAAATTTTTGGCCATCAACTGGTTCAGCCCGATTATCAATTTGGACAAGGTTTTTGACGTTTCAATTTATATCCATCCGATGGATACCGCTTCGGTTTTGCGCCAGCTCCAAAAAAAAGTGGCCGAAGTCCAGTCCCAAATCCATATGCGCGAAGAAAAAGGACTGGTCCGCGACCCGATGCTGGATGCCGCCCATCAAAATCTTGAAGAACTGCGCGACAAACTCCAACAGGCTCAGGAAAAACTTTTTTCTTTCGGCCTTTACATCACTGTTTATGCCGATAATCTTGAGGAGCTGAACCGCGAAGAATCCGAAATCCGTTCAATGCTTGAAGCCAAAATGGTTTACGCCAAACCGGCTCTTTTCCAGCAGACCGAAGGGGCGCTCACGGTCTTCCCGCTCGGCCGCGACATTCTCGGCATCAACAGCCGCCTCAATTCTTCGCCGATCTCAAGCCTTTTCCCGTTTGTTTCTTTTGATCTTACTTCGGACAAAGGCATTCTTTACGGAGTCAACCGCCACAATAACAGCCTGATCCTTTTTGACCGTTTCAGCCTTGAAAATTTCAATTCGGTCATCTTCGCAAAAAGCGGCGCGGGCAAAAGTTATGCCACCAAGCTGGAAATACTGCGCTCGCTGATGTTTGACACCGATGTCATCATCATTGATCCCGAACGGGAATACGAGTACCTCGCCGAAGCGGTGGACGGCCGCTACTTCAACATTTCTCTGACCTCAACTCATCACATCAATCCCTTTGAACTGCCGGCGGCCCGCGAAGACGAAGATCCGGCCGATGTTCTGCGTTCAAACATCATCAATCTGATCGGGCTTTTCCGGATAATGCTGGGCGGCCTGACGCCGGAAGAAGATTCAATTCTGGACCGGGCCATCAACGAAACTTACGCCTCGCGCGACATTACCGCCGACACCGATTTTGCCTCCAAAATACCGCCGATTCTTTCGGATTTGGAATTAGTTCTGGCCAATATGGAAGGAGCCGATGGCCTTGCCCAGAAAATGCGCAAATACACCCAAGGCACCTGGGCCGGATTCATCAATCAGCCGACCAATGTTGATATCAACAAAAAATTGATTGTTTTTTCGGTGCGCGACATGGAAGACGAATTGCGCCCGATCGCAATGTATCTGATCATCCACTACATCTGGAACGCTGTCCGAAAAGACGTCAAAAAAAGGCTTTTGGTCATTGACGAGGCCTGGTGGCTGATGAAAGAAGAGCAAGGCGCCTCGTTCCTCTTCGGCATTGCCAAACGGGCCAGAAAATACTTCTTGGGAGTCGCGACCATCACCCAGGATGTCGGCGATTTTTTGCAGTCGCCCTACGGCGTGCCGATTATCACCAACTCTTCAATGCAGCTGCTTTTAAAGCAGTCGCCGGCGACGATTGATCTAGTCCAGAAAACTTTTAACCTGACCGACGAGGAAAAATTCCTTATTTTGGAATCGGATGTCGGCGAAGGCATTTTCTTCGCCGGTTTGAAGCATGTCGCCATAAAAATAATCAGCTCCTACACCGAAGACCAGATTATCACTTCCGACCCGCATCAATTGCTGGCGATTAAAAAAGCAAAACAGGAATTTGCCGAAAGCGGAATCCAAAAACAATAAATTGGGTGTATACTGGATATTATAGCCCGGCTCGCAATAACAGCATGTTTAAAAAATATTTAAATTTAATAATCACGGTTGGTTTTGTTTTTTTCAGTTTGCCGCTTTTGGCCGGCGCCGAACTTGATCTGGAAAGCCTTTTAAAAAACGCTTCGCCTGAAACTTTTTTCATTGAGCTTGTTCCCGAAACACCCGGCCCGAGCCAAAATGTTTACGCCCGCATCAATGGCTTTAGTTTTGACATTGACCGCGCCGAAGTCGTCTGGAATCACAACGGCAAAGTTGCCGCAAAAGGGCTGGGTTTGAGAGAATACCGATTTCAAGCCGGGAAATTGGGCGGGCGTGAAAATCTGCGGGTTGAAGCCCTTGCCAATGGCGGACAAAAATATTCAGCTTCTTTGTCATTTGTTGTCTCTGACATTGATTTTTTGTGGCGGGCCGCAACCAGCCGGCCGGACTGGTACCAAGGCAAAACTCTGCCTTCTCTTCGTTCGAACGTTATCGTCACCGCTTTTCCTCATCTTATGTCCGGCGGACGGGAAATAGCCGGCTCCGAGCTGATTTACCGCTGGTCGCTTGACGGCGATTTCAAACAAAAATCTTCCGGAGCCGGAAAACAAAATTTTTCTTTTCAAACCCGGCCGGCGAGCGATGTTGAACATGCGGTTGAACTGCAGGTTTCAAACTTAAACGGAAATATCGCTGCCCAAAAAACCGTAATTATTCCGGTTAAAGATACTTTGGTTCTCTTTTATGAAGAGCATCCGCTGGAAGGGCCGCGGATGAACTTTGCTTTGGATCCTTTCAGTCCTTTTGCGATTTTAAGCGGAGAGGCCAAAATGTTCAAGGCCGAGCCGTTTTTTTTCTCTTTGATTCCCGGCCAATCCGATCTCAAATTGGGATTGAATTATAACTGGACGGTTGACGGCCAGCCGACCGAAAAAACGGCGCCGTTTAACATTTTAAATTTAAGCGCCGCGGCCGGGGCCCAAGGTCTGGTTTCGGTTGACCTGCTGATTAAGCACGCCGTTAATATTTTGCAGCAGGCCCGGGCCGGCTTTCAAATCAATGTTCAATAAATCGCTTGCCGTTATTTTAATAATTTTCTTTGCGCTGCCGCTGACGCTGTTGGCAGAAGTCTATTTAGTGCCGCCGAATACCGACACGCCGATTACAACTGAAGTTGTTGCAAAATTTGAAAAATTTAACACCAATTTTATTGGTTTTTTGCAATGGCTTTTTCCGATTATGCTCTCCGCCAGCGCGATCTTGGCGGTAGTAATGCTGATTTTTGCCGGTTTTAAATGGATGGCCGGAGCAATCTCTCCGCCGGAAGTTGATGCCGCCAAAAAAATGATCGCAGCCGCGATTGGCGGATTGGCTTTAGCTTTATCCTCTTGGCTTATTTTAAACACAATCAATCCCAATCTGGTTAAACTGCAGGAGCCGAGGGTCAATGTGCCGTCAACAATTCAACTGTCAACTGTTGCTTTGGATAAATCTATATGTCTTGATATCAAAAATACTGCGGTTATGATGCAAAACATTGCTGGGTGCTCACAGATAGGCGGGAGCCTTGCAAGACCTGATTTAGTCGGTTTCCAAACCAGCGACAAATGTCAGAAAGAAAATGAACGTCTGTTTGTTTGTTTAGATTTTAGAAAAGAATCAAAAAAATAAAAAGCAATATGATTAAATTGATTAAAAACAATGAATAAACCGCTTGAAATAGGATTGATAATATTTTTCATACTGGTTATCGCTGCCGGGGCGATTTGGCTGGTTGTCCGGCCGGCGCCGGAAACGACCGAACCGGAACGCGGAATTTTTCAGCGCTTTTCTTCCAGTTTTTTCGGCCCGGGCGAAGAAGCGCCGGCGCCGGCCGAAATTAAAATTCCGACCGAACCGGAAAAAAGAGTTCTGACCCTGCTTTCATCCGAGCCGATTGCTGGATTTGCAGTCACTAAAAACGGCGTTCGCTTTGTTCTTCGCCAGACCGGCCATGTTGCAGATATCGGCCCGCAAGGCGAAGAGCAAACCAGAATCTCAAACACAACCATTCCCAAAATTTTCCAAGCCCAAGACTGGTCGCCGGACGCTTCGCGGGCAATTCTTAAATATTTTGTTGAGGGCGACGTCAGAATAATTTCAGCCGAATTTAAAGCCACTTCAACTCAAGCTGTAGTTTTACCGGCGTCTTTAACCTCATTGGCTTGGGCGCCGGATCGCGACCGGATTGTCTATCTCTTGCCGTCGGAAAACGGTTCAAGAACCGTCGGCGCCGATCCTGATAACACCAAACAAAAAGAAATTACCGGCTCGCCGTTTCAAGACTGGGAAATTTCTTGGCCCGAAAAAAACACTCTTTCCTATTTGAGCCGGCCGTCCGGAATCGCGCTCGGATTTTTATTCAAATACGATCTGGAAAAAGGGATTTTTGAAAAAGTGATCGGGGGTGTTTACGGGCTTGAGGCCGGGTGGTCGCCCGACGGCCAAAAAATTATTTATTCGGCTTATGACGCCGGCGGCCAAAAACCTAAACTTTTCTTTTATGACGTTAAAAACAAAATTGCCGGAGACTTGGAAACCGCGACTCTGGCTTCAAAATGCGTTTTTGCCAAAACTAAAAAGAGCGTCTATTGCGCCGCCGACCAAAATCCGCCACAGGCTCTTTATCCCGATGAGTGGCTGCGGGGCAAAGTTTCATTTGTTGATATTTTTTGGGAAATTAATCTTGAAACCGGCGAGAAAAAAATCATAAACTCCGAAGGTTTTTTTGACATAAACCGGATTGGTATTTCCGCGGATGACAAATTCCTTTATTTCTCCAATAAATACGACAACTCGCTTTGGAGCCTTAAACTAGCTGACTAAAGCCGAAAACTATAAGCTGGCTAAAGAGGTTTAATCACCACTCTTCTTTCCTGGCCTTCGCCGACGCTGGCAGTCACAATGTCGGGATATTCAGTCAATGTGGAGTGAATGATCCGGCGCTCGTAAGCCGGCATTGGCTTTAATTCAATTTCTTTTTTAAAATAGCGGACGCGCTGGGCCGAAAGACGAGCAATGTCTTTTAGTTCTCCGAACTTTTGTTTTTGATAATCATTGACGTCAATCAAAAATCTCGGGCAATTGCGATCTTTTAAAATCCGCTCAATGATTTTATGGGCGACGTGGTTTAAAGCTTTTAGGCGCTCGCCGTCTTCGCCGATTAAAAGCCCTCCGTCGCGGGTTTGAATGTTGAAAAATAAATTTTCAGGATATTCAATAAAGTCAATTGATCCCGAACAGCCCAGTTTTTCAAACAAGGCTTGAATTATTTCCAAAATTTGCTTGATTTCCTCGGTCATAAATTTTTTTTGCTTTTTTTCTGACTATACCTTCATGCACTGTAGCAAAAAGACTGACGGTTGTCCAATAAAGGCTTACCGCCGCCGGAAAACGAAGAGCGATAATAATAAGAAAAACCGGCATAAAATAAGTCATTTGAAGGCCGAGCAGCCGCGCAAAATCCGGAGTTTCTTTTTTTTCAGCCGGGTTTTTAGGCGGCTGGGCCAATTTCATCTGGAAAAACTGCGAAATGCCGGCTAAAACCGCCAAAAAAACGCTTGGCTGGCTGAGTTCAATAAGCCCCAAAAAATTGGTATGAATCGCCGCCGGGAAAGAAATAAAAGAATAAAGATGGCCGGCATTTGAGATTAAATTTTCACGAAAGACCAAATATAAAGCGATTAAAATCGGAAGCTGAAGAAACGTGAAAAAAACGCTTAAAAACGGATTGATTCCGTGTTTTTTATAAAGCTCCATGGTCAGCCGGGCTTGTTCCTCGCGATCTTTAATTTCGTTTTTGATTTTTTTCAATTCCGGCTCAAGAATTTTCATCTGATTCTGGGTTTTGGCGGCGCGATGGGTTAAAGGAAAAATCAAGAATCTGGCTCCAACCGTCAGCAAAATAACAGCCAAGCCTAAATCGTGCCAAGGCAGAATTCCGGTCAAAAAAACCAAAACATTGAATAAAGGCCGGAAAAAAATTTCATTAAAAACGGCGGAAATCATTTTAAATCAAAATTGGATTTAATTATAAATTTTCTAAAACTGAAATAAGTTTTTCTTTCAGTTCCTTGAATTTCAAAACTTCGGCTCCTTTTTGCATTAAAATAACCATATCGCCGGGTTTTTCTGTTTGCGGAATTATTTTTCGGATTATTTCGCCGGCGCGCCGGCGGAGTTTATTCCGGATTGCGGCCCGCTTGTCAATTTTTTTGGGAACAATGATCGCCGCCCGCAAAAATTCTTGATCCGATTTTTTAAAATAAACTTTAATTTCATTTAAAAAAAAATTTTGGCCCTGGCGGATCGTTTTTTGAATTTCAGTTCTGGCGGAAAGACGATTTTTTTTGAATAAAGCCACATTTTGAATTAAACCGTTAATTTTTTGCGGCCTTTTCGCCTTCTTCTTTGAAGAACTTTGAGTCCGCCGGCCTTTTTTGATCTTTTCAAAAAACCGTGCGTTTTCTTTCTTTTTTTTCTTTTGGGCTGATAAGTTCTTTTGGGCATTTTTTTACTCTAACACAAAAAACAATCTCTAACAATATTCACAATCCGTCCACAGATTATTAACATTAGTAGTAAGGTTTATCGGGTTTGTTAAGAATGCGACAAATATTTTAAAAACAATATAATTTAAGGTATGAACAATGACGAACTTTGGAAATCAGTCTTGAGGGAATTGGAACTTAACCTTTCAAAAGCAAATTTCAACACTTGGTTTCAAAACACCGCCATCAGCGAACAGTCGGACGGCCGGGTAATTGTTGCGACGCCTTCTATTTTTATCAAAGAATGGCTTGAAGACAAATATCAAAAGCATGTTTTGAAATCTTTGCGAACCCACGCCCCCGAAGTCCGTTCGGTTGAATTTAAAATTGTGCCCTCAAACAACGCGATTGCGCAAAAAACTCCTCAAAACAAGCCTTTGGAAGAGCAGCTTGATTTTAAAGAAATATACACTGACCGCGAAACCAATTTAAATCCCCGCTATACTTTTGAAAATTTTATTGTCGGATCTTTCAATGATTTGGCTCACGCTTCGGCTCTGGCGGCGGTTAAAAACCTTGGGACTCTTTACAATCCTTTGTTTATTTACGGGGGAGTGGGGTTGGGCAAAACTCATCTTCTGCAGGCCATCGGCAACAAAACCAAAAACGAATTTCCCGACAAAAAAGTTTATTATGTCAGCGCCGAAAAATTTGCCAACGAACTGGTGGCGGCAATCCGCAATAATGAAACCGGAATTTTAAAAGACAAATACCGTTCATTTGATCTTTTGATTATTGACGACATCCAGTTTATTTCCAACCGAACTTCCACTCAGGAAGAAATTTTTCATACTTTCAACACTATGTATCAAATCAACAAACAAATTGTTTTTTCGTCCGACCGTCCGCCTAAATCAATCCAAAATCTTGAAGAAAGGCTGCGCTCGCGTTTTGAGGGAGGAATGATAGCTGATATATCCGAACCTGATTATGAAACCAAATTAGCTATCTTGCAGTCAAAATCAGCTCAAAAAGAGGAATACCAGCCTTCTTTTGAAATTTTAGAATGCATCGCCTCTTCAATTAAATCAAATATACGGGAATTGGAAGGTTTTTTAAATTCAGTTATTATCAGATCAAAAATAAAAAAACGTCCGCTTTCTTTGGATGAAGTTAAAGAAATTATCAACAAAAACAGCAAGCCTAAACAGATATTAAGCGCTCAGACGATTATTAAATTAGTTGCTCAATTTTACGATATTCAGGAAAAATATTTATTTGAAAAAACCAGAAGAAAAGAAGTGGTCCGTCCGCGCCAAATCGCCATGTATATTTTGCGCGAAGATTTTAACGGCTCTTTCCCTTATATCGGACGAAAATTCGGCGGACGGGACCATACCACCGCCATTCACGCTTACACTAAAATAATAAATGATTTAAAAAAAGATGAACGGTTAAGAGAGGAATTAAAAACTATCAGATTGCAATTATATAATGAAGAAAAACAGTGAAAAAATAATAAAATAATATGTTTAAAATCTGGGGATTAAAAGTAAATAAATTTAAGCAAATAAAAATATAATAAAATAATTCAGAATTTATTCACAGGAAATTAAAATTAAATCAATGAAAAAACTTATAAAAATCAATAATAAAAAAATTTATCCACTTATACCCAAAAACATCTACTACAATAAATTAAAAATTAAATAAATATAATTATAAGATTATGGATTTAATTTGTTTAAAACAACAACTTCAAAAAAATATTCAATTAGCCGAAAGATATATCGGGCGGCTATCTTCTGCCCCGTCTCTTACTGGTGTTTTTATGGAAGCTCAAAAAAATTACCTTATTATCAGATCAACTGATTTAAATATTGGTTTTGAAAGTAAAATTGCGGCGGAAGTTAAAAAAGAAGGTTCGGTTGTTGTCGCGCCTCATCCGGTCGTGGCCTTACTTTCTTCTTTAAACACTGAAAAAATAAAGATTGAAGTTAAAAATAATAATTTATATTTTACCACTCCTAAAACAACAACGGCTGTTAAAATTTACAGCAGTGAAAATTTTCCCAAATTGCCTAAAATAAAAAACGAACAAAAAATTATTTTTAAAACAAATAATCTTCTTTCAAATTTAAAAAGCGTGAGTTTTTGTTCTTCAACTTCGGATATTAAACCGGAAATAACAAGTATTTTATTTAAAGACTGCGGGAAAAAGATTAAATTTGTCGCCACAGATTCTTTCAGGCTGGCTGAAAAAACATCTGATCAAGAAGAAGGAATAAAAAATCAAATTTATTTTTTGTTTCCAGCCAGAGCCGCGGCTGAATTTATGAGGCTGCTTGATAATTTTCAAGGAGAACTGGAATTCAACCTGACTAATAGTCATCTTTTTATCAATCATCCGTCTTTTTCGTTTTTTACCAATTTAACCGAGGGAAAATTTCCGGAGTATGAACAGATTATTCCGACTACTTTCACTACCGAAGTCACTGTTAATCGGTCGGAATTAATGGAAAATTTGAAACTTTCCGGAATATTTGCCGGCAGGCTGCGCGAAGCCGGTTTGCGCATTTATCCCGAAGATAATCTTTTGGAAATTTTAACCAATGACAGTGAATTAGGCGAGCACACCAGCCAATTAACGGCTCAAATCACCGGAGAGAGCCTGAATATCGCTTTTAATCAAAGGTATCTCCTGGAAGGACTTGATCCAATTTCTTCTGAAAATGTCATTTTGCGTTTTTGCGGCCAGAATAAACCTTTGGTTATTCAAAGTCCTACCGATCTATCGTATATTTATCTTATTATGCCGATGAAAAATGTTTAACCTCGCCGATTTGCTTAAAAAATTTGAACCGATCCGCAGTCATAAAAAAAATATTGAAAAAGAAGCGGCTGATTGGTGCCGGAAACAAATCTCGGATAAATTCACTGATTTTGAAATTAAATTTAAATATCCGATTTTAACAATATCATCTGAAAATATGGCGATGAAAAACTTTTTATTTCTTCATCAGGAGAAATTGTTGCGGTTTTTACAGGAAAAATTCGGCAAAAAAGCTCCGTCCCAGGTTTTATTTAAATGATTCAAATGTTTTTAATTTTTATTTCTTTTTGCAGGTTGGAGCTGTTTCCAACCGAATCATAAACATTGACAGTCAGTAATTCCTGATTTTGGAGGTTGTTTAAACGTGAAAGATCAACTGAAAAAGAATAAGGCTGGTTTTGAATAGAACCCAAAAGCCGGCTGCCTAAGAGTATGTCAATTTGTTTAATCGGAAATCGGCCCGAAGCCGCCAGACTCAATGAAAAATTTCCGTAAGCCGGAATTTCTTCCGGCGGAGATTTAATCCAAGCGACCGCTGGAGCGTACTGTGGTTTATGGACATCGTCAAATTCTTTCGGGACGTCTTCAAAAGTTTCGTCGCGGATGTTTTGATTTTGAGCCCATTTTTTGACGGCATATTCCCAGTTAATGAATTGGGGATCTTTTTGGGGGTTTTCAGGAATCGGGCCTTGAGGATTGTCTTTGTCCAGCCAATTAAGAATGGAATGGATTTGAGTTAAAGGTTTTTCCTGGCGATAAGTCGCAGGTGTAAATTCAGTCGCTTTTTTTCCTGAAATTTTATCAATAGTGTAAGTTAAGCTGCCCCGCCATTCTCCTTTTAAAACCAGTTTTGAAACCACAATCGGATCTGGAGGCGTAAAATTTTTTTTATCAATAATTTTTAAAACCTCTTTTAAAAAAGCGTTCCATAAGGGCGCGGCGATAAAGCCGGCCACCTTTTTTTCCATCGGCGTATTGTCATTATTGCCGAACCAGACGCCCAAAGCGAAATTGGGGACATAGCCGATCACCCAGGCGTCGCGAAAATCATTGGTTGTTCCGGTTTTAGCCGCAACCTGATAATCCGGGATGTAAAGATAAGAAGATTCGCCGAAAGCTGGAGTCCTGGCTTTATTATCCGAGAGAATGTTGTTTATTAATCTGGCAACTTGCGGCTCCAGAACTTTTTCCGGGCGGGGCGACCATTCTTCCAAAATATTTCCCCGCGAGTCTTCAATCTTCAGAATCGGGGTTAGATTGTTTTTAATTCCGTCACTCGCAAAAACGCCGTAAGCCCCGACCATTTCCAATAATTTGACTTCACCGCCGCCCAAAACCAAAGTCAAGCCGTAGCGGTTCGGATCGTTTAAAGTGGTAATGCCCATATCGCGGGCTGTTTTTAACGAATCAGCCAGTCTCGACAGATACAAAGTTTTAACCGCCGGCAGGTTGATTGATTGAGCCAGAGCTTCGCGCAAAGTAATCGGTCCCCGGAAAATTTCATCATAATTTTTGGGATGATAACAGGGGTTTTTTTCATCTTTTTCATTTTTAAATTCATCCGGTTGGTTGTATTTGATTTCCGCGGGGCAATCGGGATTAAATTCGGTCGGCAAATCAAAAACAACAGTTTCAGGAGTGTAGCCTTTTTTAAAAGCAGTGGCATAAACAAAAGGTTTGAAAGCCGAACCGGGCTGTCGGCCGGAGGCGTAACTGGCGACATTAACTTGCGGTTCAAATTTACAGTCCAGGCCCGGCGAGCAGCCTTCCGGTTTCGGGTCGGCAAACCAATTTTTTGATCCGACCATTGTCAGAATCTGGCCGGTGGCCGGATCAACGCCGACTAAACCGGCGTTAAAGACATTGAATTTTTCCTCCTCTTCTTCAATAAATTTTTTGACCAGATCTTCGGCTTTTTGCTGCAAATTCCAATTCAGCGTCGTTATAACCTTTAATCCGCTTTCATCTATCATTTCCTCGCCGTATTTGCCAGCCAGATATTCGCGCACAAAAAAAACGAAATGAGGCGCTTTTAAACTTTTTTCACCTTGAGCCGCAAAACTGATTTTGTCTTGGATGGCTGTCTCCATTTCTTGCTGGCTGATGAATCCAAGCTCGTACATTCTTTTTAAAACCAGATCTTTGCGGTTATTCAACTGGTCGCGATGCGAGCCGTAAGGCGAATAAAAAGTCGGAGCTTTGGTTAAGGCGGCCAAATAAGCAGCCTCAGTTAAAGAAACATCCTGAATTTTTTTATTGAAATAAATTTCGGCGGCGGCGGCCACGCCGTAGGCCGCCGAACCGTAAGGCACCTCGTTTAAGTAGAAATTCAATATTTCTTCTTTTGAAAATTTCTGTTCCACTTTAAAAGCCAAAACCATTTCTTTTAATTTGCGTTCAATGGTTTGAGTTGATGTTAAAAGCGTATTTTTAACCAATTGCTGGGTGATGGTTGATCCGCCCTGGCGGATTTGTCCGTAAAAAATATTAATTAAGAAAGCGCGAACGATACTCAAAAAATCAACGCCGCGATGGTTGTAAAAATTGGAATCTTCAATGGCGACAGTCGCGTTTTTGACATGACGCGGGATTTCGGAGAAAGGAACGACCGTCCGGCGAATATTATTGTGAATATCGTAAAGCAGTGTTTGGCCGGACCGGTCGTAAATTTTAGTTGATTCAATTATTTTTCTTTCTTTGAAAGCTTCAAAATCGGGAATGTTCAAAGTCATGGCCCAAATTGAAAAGGCCCCAATCAGCAAAATTAGCGCAAATCCGGCGTAAAAGAACAGTTTTTTTGTTTTTTGGAGAGTCCGCTTTTTAGCGCTCATTAAGTTTTAATCATATCTTATTTTGATGATTTTTCAAGGAGGGTAAAATCAAAACAGCCCTGAATATTCGGGCTGTTTTGATTTTAAAATTTATTTATTCTTCCTGAGATGATTCTTCGGGATCGTGCCCGTCATTAGAATCAGCGCCGCCCACAATTGCCTCTTCTTTATCATCGTCATCATCAGTATCTTCGTCATAGGCATATTTGTCGTTAAAATCGTCAAACCGGTCAAAATCTTTTTGATTTGGCATAAACTTGAGGTTATTGATAAATTAACGTTTGCGACCGTTCTCCTAAGGTTTTGGAGAACTGAATTATTTTTTAGCAATAATAATTTGTCTTGTAAAGTCTTTTTTTTAAAGCTGTGGATAAACCTCACACCAATGACAGCATCGCATTTATTTTGCCGCAATAATTAAACTCCGTTATTAGTGTGGGGGGTAAATCCCTCGGCGCGGATTCATCAGGATAGAGGCGGTTAAAGCGATAGCGATGGCGTCAATCGCGTCGTCGGCAATGTTTTTTTGGATTTTAAAAATTAATCCGATCATTTTTTCAACTTGTTTTTTATCAGCCCGGCCATAACCGCAGACCGCCAGCTTGATTTCCGGAGGCGAAAATTCATAAATTGCGCCGTCACCGCAAAGATACAAAACGACGCCTCTTGTTTCGGATACCCGCATCGCGGTTTTTTGATTGGTGTTTAAAAAAAGTTTTTCCAGAGCCAGAGCGTCGGGGTGATATTTTTTAAGAATTTTTTTTAATTCAGCCCCTATTTTTTGAAGCCGTTTTTCAAATTGTTGGTTTTTTGGAGTTTCAACGCATCCGGCCACCAGCAGTTTTTCGCCGGAGCCGTTTTTTTCCAAAACGGCATAGCCAAGCCGCCCGTAACCCGGATCAATTCCCAGAATTTTGGTAGGCTGGCGGAGCACAGGCGTTTTATAATTCAAGATATTTAATTAAATGTCGGCGTTGGTAAAAACATCCTGCACGCCGTCGTTTTCGTCCAAAGCCTCAAAAAGCGCCATTAAATCTTTTTTGGTTTTTTCGTCAACCGCGACTAAAGTCGCGGTTTGCCAGCCGTCGCCGGTTTTTTGAAACAAAAATTTGGCTGATCCGGGCGCGGCCAGTTTCGCGCCGTGTTCGGACAAGATATGTTTTATTTCCTGAGCCGTCCGGTTTTTATTATCGGTAATTCCTGAAATCAACATTGCCGCGCCGCCCGGGCCGTAAGCTTCAAACAAAACTTCTTCCAGCATTTCTTTTCCGCCGCCCGCGCCCTTTTTAATTGCCCGTTCAATATTGTCCGCAGGCATATTGGCCTCTTTGGCTTTTTCAATCACGGCCCGCAGAGCCGGATTGGAGTCCGGGTCAGATCCTTTCATTCTGGCGGCTACCGCAATTTGGCCGGCCAGTTTGGCGAAATGCCTGCTTTTTTGAGCGTCTGAAAGAGCTTTTTTATGTTTGATTTGAGACCATTTGGAATGTCCGCTCATACTAATTTTTTAAATTTTTATGAATAATAATGAAATAAAAAGAGGTTTGGCATCTAAATTTCATTCGCTTTCTAGTTCTGAAATTTAGGCCAATTTGCTCCATTGGCTTTTTTAGCTTCGGTCAAAATAATGTTTTTGACTTCATCAACATGCGGAATATCATAAGCCGTAAAATTTTCTTCGCCGGCGGTCTGGACGCGCAGATTGCCGTAATGAAGCAGAGTAGCGGTAAAGCTCGGGATTTCAACCGTTATATCCTGAACTTTGGAAAGAAGGAATTCGGAAGTCTCTCTTTTGAACATTCCTTTTTGTTCAAGGTCAATTATGCGGCTGTCGGTGACAATCCAGACATCCAAGTAATAATCAATCCACAAAACAAACGCGATCATGGCGACAATCATCAGATAAATCATAATAAGATAAAAGATGACGAGCCTTAATTCCGAACTTATCTCAATTGACGGCATAGCGATTAAAATTACAAGCGGTATCAGCAAAAGCGCGGCCGCCAAAGTCATTTTGCTGGCAACCACAATCCAGTGGCGGTGAAAAGCAATAATTATTTTTTCGTTTTCGTAAAGCTTCAACATTTTTAAACGTTTTTTAATAATATTTTCCATGGTATTAAAAATAAAAGAACGGTTGAGGCAATTGCCAAAGTAGCGCAAATTACAAGGAAAGCGCCGATAATCCACCTGGCCTTGTCTTTGGGCAGGCTGTATTTTTTGTAATGCCACAAAAGAGCGCCGACCAACATGGCGTAAATTGCGAGAAAAACAATGTGCAGAAGCAGAAAAATTATTTTTGGCGACATATCTTTATAACAATTTTGCTTGGGGCTGAATTTGGCCGAGATGTTCCCGGGCTTTGGTTGTGGCGATCCGGCCGCGAGGGGTGCGTTCAATTAAGCCCAGGCGCAGGAGATACGGTTCATAAACATCTTCAATGGTCTGGATATCTTCGGAGGTGGCGGCCGCCAGCGTGTTTAAACCAACCGGCCCGCCTTTGAATTTTTCAATCAAGGCCCGAATGATCCGGCGATCGGTTTCTTCAAGGCCTTCGTGATCAACGCCCAAGAGTTCAAGAGTTTTAGCGACAACTTCTTCGCCAATAACCGTTATTTTATGGACTTGGGCGTAGTCCCGGGCCCGTTTTAAAAGACGGTTGGCAATGCGCGGCGTAAAACGGGATCTCTGGGCGATCAGACCGACCGCCTCTTTGTTAATCTCAACTTCCAGGATTTTGGCCGACCGCGCGATTATTTTTTCAATTTCTTCGGGTTGGTAATATTCAAGACGAAACGTGCCTCCGGAAAACCGCGAACGGAGCGGATTTGAAAGAAGCGCGATGCGGGTGGTGGCGGCAATCAGCGTGAAAGCAGGCAGCTCAAGCTGGATTGAGCGGGCGCCCGGGCCTTTGCCGATGATGATGTCAAGAGTTCTGGACTCCATTGCCGGATAAAGCACTTCTTCAATTGTTTTGTTCAGGCGGTGAACCTCGTCAATGAACAGTATTTCGCCGGAGGAGAGATTGGTTAAAAGCGAGGCCAAATCTCCGACTCGTTCAATGGCCGGTCCGGAAGTCACCCGAATCTGGGATTTCATTTCTTTGGCAATCAGATGAGCCAAACTGGTTTTGCCCAGGCCCGCCGGGCCGTGCAAAAGTATGTGTTCCAGCGCTTCATTTCTTTCCTGGGCGGCCTGAATCAGGATTTTTAAATTTCTTTTGATCGGTTCCTGGCCGACATAATCCGGCCAGGAAGACGGCCGGAGAGTCGTTTCTAAACCGGCATATTCATTTTTAGACTTGACATTTTCCATTTTATTTGCTAAACTATTGCAGAATTCAATTTATATATTTATATATTCATTATAAACCTTAAAACGCCGCAAAGCCTCTAGGCAACAGTTAAATATTTTTTGGTTTATCTCAAAGACGGCTTGGTTCCCTTCTGGTTAAGGATCAAGCTCGGCCGATCCTTAAGGTAAACTGGAAGCTTGCGGTTCCCATGCCTCAAGCTATTGCCTAGAGACTTTGCGGCGTTTTTTATTCCCGGCCGCTTACTCTTATCAATTCTTCCAGCGATGTTATTCCGGTTACAACCCTCAAAATGCCGTCCTGAAACATTGTTATCATTTCCTGTCTTTTCATTTCATTTTTTAAATCAGCTTCGGACGGCCGCTTCAAGACCAGTTTTTCAACCTGATCATCCACCAAAAAGGCTTCGTAAATACCGACCCGGCCTTTGTAGCCGATTTGATTGCAGGTTTCGCAGCCGGCCGGACGCCAAAGCTTAATTTCTTTTGGCAGATTTTTTTTGTATTTTTCGGGAGTGTCTTTAAGCGAGCGTTCTATTATTTTCTTTTCTTCGGCGTTCGGGTTTTCTTTCTTTTTGCAATCCGGACAAAGCCGGCGGATCAGCCTTTGAGCCATGGCGACATTAATTGCCGGAGCGATGATGGCCGGATCGGTTTTTAAATCAATTAAGCGCGGAATGGTGCCGGCGGCGTTATTGGTGTGAAGGGTTGAAAAGACCAGATGTCCGGTAAGGGCGGCGTGCATGGCGATTTCGGCTGTTTCCAGGTCTCGGATTTCGCCGACCAGAATAATATCGGGATCTTGGCGCAAAATTGACCTTAAGCCGTTGGAAAAAGTATAGCCTTTGGGAGCGTCAACCTGAGTCTGGCTGATGCCGGCGATGTGGTATTCAATCGGATCTTCTATGGTTATGATTTTAACGCCCGGTTCGTTTATTTTTTTGACAAAAGCGTAAAGAGTCGTTGTTTTTCCCGATCCGGTCGGGCCGGTTGTCAATATCATTCCGTTCGGCCGCTTCAGTTCCTGTTCTATTGTTTTTAAAAATTCGGGATGCATGCCGAGATTCTCCAGAGTCAAAGCGATTGTTTTCGGGTTAAGCACCCTTAAAACCATGGTTTCGCCGAACGGACCGGGCAGAGATGAAGTTCTGACTTCCATATCCTGACCTTTGGTTCTGATGGTGAAGCGGCCGTCTTGGGCCCGGTCATGGACATTGAGCTTCATTTCAGCCAGAAGTTTGATTCGCGAGAGGACCAGATTATAGGCTTTGAGATTAAAATCAATCACTTCGTGCAAAACGCCGTCCAAGCGAAGACGTATTTTCATTTTTTTTTCTTCCGGTTCAAGGTGAATGTCAGAGGCGTCAAGCGCCAAAGCGCCGGCCAGAATGGCTTCAACAATTTCCGAAACTTTTCTTATGTTTTGAGCCTGGACATAAGGCGCCATCAGTTTTTGAAAAGCTTGGATATTTTTGGATTGGCTTTGAAACTCTTCAAGCCGGGCCGAAGAAACATCAATCAGTCCGGTTTCAATTTCTTCAAAAGCCGGAATTTCTTTGTATCGCGACCAAGCCCGCTTTAATCCTTCTTCCGAAACCAGAAAAAGTTCGGTTTGGTATCCTTTGCGCGCCAAGTCCTCCAAAATATCTTTGGTTTTCAGCAAATCCGGGTTTAAAACCGCAACCTGCAGCCTTTTGCCGACTTTTTGGAAAACGGCTGTTTTGCTTGCTTTGGCTTCAGGCTCGGCGACTAATTTTAAAGCATCCAGATCAATGGTCATCAGCGAAAGATCGGCGTAGGGCAGGCCGTGTTTTTGAGCCAGCATCCGGGCCAGATCCTCGGCTTCTTTTTCGCGGAATTTTTCAAGTTTAGCTTGAAAGTTTGCGTTGTTTTCGGCCATTGTTATTTCATTGTAGCCTGAAATTATTGTTTTAGGAAGGGATATTTTGCGGTTTTTAGTTAAACTAAAAACCGCAAAATGTGTATGCACATTACCTAAGTAATTTGACATTTTTGGAAATAGGGTGTATAATACAGAAAATTTGATTTGAAAGTTTTTTTAACAATTTTAACTTTCTTTAATCGTGAGGAAAGTTATCAAACAGGGAGGGAGAAAAGATGAGAATTTTGATTCTCTACAACGTTGCCACCACGATAAAAAAGGGCGACGAGCTGGACATGGTTTGCGAACAGGAAATTCAAATCATTGTCCCGATCGTGGCAACGCTCTTGCGAGCCAAGGGATACGAAGTTGAAACCCTTGAGACAAATTACTCGTTATGGGAGAACCTGAAGGCAAAGAGACCATCTTTCGATCTGGTTCTCAATTTGGCCGAGGCGTTCGGGGGCACCAACAGTAACGAAGTGTTGGTACCAACTATGCTTGAGGCGCTGGAGATTCCTTTCACGGGAGCGACGGCGCACAACATGACAATCACACTAGACAAAGCACAAACAAAACTGATTGCGCTGGCGAACGGAGTACTAACTCCGGCCTATCAAATCTTCCGAGATGGAACGGGATCACTGAGTCAAAACCTAGCGTTTCCGTTGATTGTAAAGCCCATCAGGGAAGAAGCCAGTATCGGGATTCGCCATGACAGCGTTGTAAGAGACTCGGAATCCTTACAGCGCAAAACGAAGGAAGTGATCCGTCTTTATCGTCAGCCGGCAATTGTCGAGTCGTTCGTCGTCGGCAGAGAAATTTCCGTCGGCATCATTGGAAACGGCCAGAACCTCCACGTGCTTCCTACGCTTGAATTCCTTTTCGCTGAAGCAAGAACTCCCTACGAGCAGATTCGCTCGTATGAGTACAAGTGGGGCGGAAAGAAAGAGCAGATGGCAGAAGCGGTTCTTTCATCGGAAACGTCAGCGCTACTTGCCAAATATGTCAGGCGCATATTCATAGCCACAGAGTGCAGAGATTACGCCCGCATGGACTTCCGAATCGCCAGCGACGGGAAAATCTACCTGCTCGAAGTGAACTATAACCCTGGCGTAGGGCCGAATACTCACGGTCTGAACAACACGCTCACGAAGATGGCGTCGTTTGAAGAGTGTTCTTTTGAGGACCTTATCGAAAGAATCATTCTGACGGCTGCGCAACGTGAATATCTGGTGTAACATAGGGGGTGCAGAATCCGTGCACCCCCTTTCTTTTTAAACATGCAAAGTATTAAAGAAATATTTATAGCCAACACAGCCGAGGCCTTCGCTAATTTACTTGAGCGGGCAGCGTTAGGCAACGCTATCCAACAAGATAGAGTTCAGCAAGAAATAGATCTCTCTCAAAGAGGGCAACTTTGGGGCGGAGATAATAAAATTATTATTACTCCAACTCCCATTCCAGAAGATCTTTTGAAACACAACATTGCTAAAGTGGGATACAGAAACATCAAAAACTTGTGGCCCAAAAATCCCGATGTTCGTTTATGCAATTCTATTCTTGATGATCCAGAATTGATAGAGGCTCTTATTCAAGTTTTTCAATCAAATAAAGATGTAAAAGTTTCGTCTTATTCTGCTACGGAAGATTACCTAAACTTGCTTCGATTTTTGGAAGAAAGAATCGCTGGGTGGCATGTCGTTAACTTACCCAGAACGACAAATCCGCTTGATGTGGTAAGAGAAATAGATTCAAAGAATGGATTTCGAGAGATGGTCGCAAATCTATTTCCGAGAAAGAATATCAAACTCCCCATCGGCTTTATATGTAAAACCGAAGCTGATGTCGCCAAAGCAATATCCTTTTTCTTGAACGCCGGCGCCGGTTTTGTCATTAAAGTTCACAACGGCGAATCCGGCTGGGGCGTCAAAATTATAGATGATGACGCAGTTCAAAAATTCACGGAGAGTAAAATAAAGAATTGGTTACGCGAATTGTTTGCATCAGATCTTATATGGAACTTCGCTCCATATGTTGTTGAACAATTCATATCGGTTGATAAAACAACTGGGGGTGGCTTTCCATCGGGCGAAGGACACATAACTGATAAGGGTTTTATTTTTGATTATAACTGCGGGCAAGAAGTTACTAGAAATGGCTCTTTTGAAGGCGTTGTTTTTAGTAATGATATCATTCCCGACTCCGTAAATTCAAGTATGAGAATTGGCATGGGTACAATAGGTAATGAACTTTACTCAAAAGGGTACCGCGGAGTATTTGACGTTGATTTTGCTGCTGGTAAAGACGGAGGTTTATATGTTCTTGAAAGCAACGCCAGGATGACCGGAGGCACGCATGTATATCACATAATGTCCTATCTTGGTATCAGCGGAAGCAACGCATATGTTATTTCTAACGATTCGTTTCGTTACAACATGCCGACTCAAAAGCCAGAAGAACTTTTAGCGCGGTTGCATGACGTTCTTTATCCGATTGAAAATCGTAAAAGAGGGATAATTATTTCTTTTATAAGTCTGAATAGATCGATTATTGGAATTATAACGATTGGGAAAAATAAGAAGGATGCTCTCTATTTATCGCAGAGAGCGAAATATTGTCTCAATGAGCATTAAATGTTAAAATCAACCAATGAATAATAAAAATCTGCTCACAATTAAACCTTTTCAGGAAACTCTTCACGGCGGTTATTGTGGGCCGGCAAGCTTGAAAATGGTGTTTGAATATTGGGGCATTAACAAAAGCGAAGAAGAAGTGGCGGTTGTCTCTAATCGTGATCCTGACCTTGGTACTGATGACATGTCTCTTAAAAAAGCTGCTGAATTCTACGGTTTGAAGGTTGAGATTGAAAATAACGCTTCGTTTGGTTCCATTCAAAAGTGGCTTGACCGCCGCGTGCCAGTTATTGTTAACTGGTTTACCCGAGGTCGTTCAGATTATAGCGACCAAGAAGTTCCAGATGGACATTACTCGGTAGTAGTCGGCCTTGACAATACCCACATTTATTTACAAGACCCTGAAATTGGCGGCTTGCGAAAATTAGAGCGAGATGACTTTATGCGTGTCTGGTTTGACTTCAAACCGGCCCATATCAATTTCTGGAACGATATGATTATTCGCCAACTTATCGCGGTGTATCCAGTAAAGCAATAGAAACTTCCATTGCTTTATTCGCATCGGCAAAAATACCTAGTCCATTTTCAGCGATTTCTTTTGTGAGAGTAAGCGGCGGCAAAAATCTTATAACGTTGTTGTAGTATCCGCCGATTTCTACAATCAGTCCGTTTTCGTAACACAATTTTCTCAATAACTTAGTTGCTTCAGGGAAGGGTTCTTTTGTGTTTTTATCTTTTACCAATTCAATGCCAAACATCATACCTATGCCACGCACGTCTCCAATATACTGCGATGACTCCTTGATTTTTTCCAGCTTGCTCTTCATCTCGTTGCTGATATCTAAGACATGCGACAAAACATCATGCTTTTCAATGAATTCCATTGCCGCTAGGCCAGCCGCCATAGCGATTTGATTTCCGCGGAACGTCCCAATATGCGTTCCGGGCTCCCACACATCAAGCTCTTTTTTGTACAGGATTAAGGATAACGGGTATCCATTGCCCCCAATGCCTTTTGACATTGTGATGATGTCCGGATCCGCGTCTGTGTGTTCAAAGGCAAACATTTTCCCTGTTCTATAAAAACCGGTTTGTATTTCGTCAAAAATTACAAGAATATCATTTTTTCTTGCTATTTCAGTTATTCTTTCAAGCCACCCGTTGCTCGGTATGTAAGTTCCTCCTTCTCCTTGGATTGGTTCAATAATAATGGCGGCTGGTTTGTCTATGCCGGAGTACGGATTTTCAAGACAAAACTCGAAATATCGCATACATTCGCCGGAACAAGGTGAATTAGTATTAGCAAAAGGACAACGATATGAACTGCAAAATGGTAAAAAGTGTATTCCTGGAATAAGCGGTGGAGCTACTTTGCGGTGCGAGAGCTTGCTGGTTACGCTTAACGCACCCATCGTCATTCCGTGATAGCCGCCCTGAAAAGCTATGATAGAGTGTCTGCCTGTGACTATCCGCGCCAATTTAATAGCCGCTTCAACAACATCTGAACCAGTCGGCCCGCCAAAATTTACTTTCATCTTATTGCGAATGGTTTTAGGCAGCACCGAATTAAGCCGCTCTACAAAATTAATTCTTATCTTGGTTGGAAAATCAACTGCTTGAGTAATGATATCGTCGTGGTTTTTAATCGCTTCAGTGATAAAAGGGTTATTATGCCCTAAATTAAAAATTCCACAGCCAGAAAGAAAATCTATAAACTTATTACTATCCACATCTTCTATAATTGCCCCTCTGCCTCTTTGAAGGGCAATCGGTATTTCTCTTGGATATGACCTGTTATTGCTTTCAAGCTCATTTTGCTTTTTTAGAAGCGCAATTGATTTTGGCCCCGGAACGGACTTTGTAATAATTTTTGCCCCGCTGGATGCGTGCAAATTCTTAAACAAGTTGTTTTTAGTATGATCTTTCATGCCAATTTGGCGGTATAAAGTCTTTAATTAAGATTCCCGCATCTTTTTTAATCGCCTGCTCATATAAAAATTTTGCTAATTGGATATCTAAAATTCCGAGTCCGAAAGGAGAAAAAATGATTGGACGCGGATAGTCAGGAAGTTTCTTTTGTCCAAGAAGAAGTTCGCCAAGCGAAGCGGTAACAAAATTAGCATTGCCGTACTTCTTAGATGCCAAATGAATGCTTGTATTTTCTCTGTTCACGTGCATGAGATCGTCAACAATGTTAACACTATTTTTTATAATATAAGGATCGATATCTCGTAACGAAACATGAAGAATGATTGATTCCTTTGGCAAAATTGATTTAGCCGTTATGTGTGGGGTTGAAGCAGTGGTCGCAAACGATATGATCTTCGATGATTGGAGACATTCTTCTATTGTGTGGCTGATTTTAATTTTAACATTACTGATAGATTTTATCCTGTTAGAAAAAAGACTGGCGCGCTTGCGATTAAGATCAAATAAATTAGCTGATTTCAAAGAAGGAAATTGGGAAGTAAGGAATTTAAAAATCTCAAAGTTAATAAAACCGCATCCGACAAGGGCTATATCTTTTATATTGTGTTTGTCTTTTGATAAAATTGTCGCGGCAAGTGCGGCGCTGGCCGCCGTTCTTTTTGCACTTATGATCGATCCCTCAAGAATTGCGTACGGTCGGCCAGTATTTAAAGAATTAAGAATAATTGCCGCCGAAGCACGATCTATTCCTTTTTTAATATTGTTTGGAAATGACGCTATCCACTTAATCCCAGCCGTTTTATCGATATACGAAGGCAATCCGATAATTCTATTCTGAGATTTTGACGGAAATTCAAGAAAAACGGAGTGCGGAAGCTCGCTTTTTCCTTTTTGATGAGCAATGTAGGCAGCGCGAACCAGTTTGATGAGTTCCTTTTCTTTATCCAAGAGCAGTTTGCCTACATCACTACCGGATATAATATGCAAGCTATTTTTGTCTCGGCTTCCGTTGCTTTTCATAATAGCGAAGGAATCTCTCCTAAATTTTTACTGACCCAATTAGGATTGTATATCGTATCCAGGTATCTTTCGCCTCGATCTGGTAAAATTATCACCACATTTGAGTTTTTCGGAATATCTGTCTTTGCTTTCGCAAATCCGCTGACTATTGCGCCAGAAGAACCGCCGGCGAGTATAGCTTCTTCTTTCAGAAGGAGGCGGCAGCCAGCAACACATTCGGCGTCATTTACGTATACACACTTGTCTGCCATTCCTTCGCGGTAAATTGCTGGCCGTATAGCCGAACCATGACCGGGGATTAAGCGGTTACCGCTTGTCCCGCCAAAAATTACACTTCCTTCTGCGTCAACAACTATTATTCTGGTATTTAGATTCTTTTCCTTTATGTATTCAAAGCAACCGTGTAATGTGCCGCAAGTACTTGCGGCACAAAATAAATAATCAATTTTACCTCGTAACGTCTCATTAATCTCTTCCATGGTTCGGTGATGTGCCCGAGGATTATTTTCATTTGCGTGTTGATTTGGCCAGAAACTTTTCGGTATTTCATTGAGTAATTGCTGAACTCGCTCAAATCGGGCTTCCAAATAACTACCGGTGGTTTTACCACGCCAGTCAACAATTTCAATTTTGGCCCCCAGTGCCTTTAAAATTTTTACATTTGTCTCCGTTGTTCGCGGATCAACTACAGCGATAAAATTTAACCCGTAACGTAAACAAACGTAAGCAAGAGCTATACCCATATTTCCGGAACTTGATTCTATAATAGTAGCACCTTGTTTTATCTTTCCTTCGTGTAGAGCTTCTTCAATCATCATCAAGGCCGGCCGGTCCTTTATGCTGCCGCCAAGATTAAACTGTTCCAGCTTTGCGTATAAATTAATCCCTTGATTTAAAAAAATCCGCTCCAGTTTTACGAG
>JBBTTU010000001.1:0-8401 GCA_038064075.1 Patescibacteria group bacterium | reverse complement strand
CAAAGATTTTTAACGTTGTTTTTCAATTCCACGCCCAAAGGCCCGTAATCCCAAAAACCGGCCAGGCCGCCGTAAATTTCCGAACCGGGATAAATAAACCCTCGCCTTTTAGCCAAAGCAACTATTTTTTCAAATGTGTTGGTCATAATATATCAATATATATCAATTATTAAGGTTTAACCTTTTCATCGCCTAATTTCAAACCCGGATCAAAGCGAAGCAGATCAATGGTCAGCGACGGCTCGGCGGCCCGAACCGTGTTGCCGGTAAAATCATCGCGGCCTTCGGCTGAAATGTCAAACAAAAGCACCGGCGAAGAGCCAACCTGATCAACAGACGGAATAAAACCGATTTTAAACATGACTTCTTTGGCCGGCTCGTTTACGCCTACGCCGGCTTTTAATTTATCGGCCTTCCAGACAATTTCTGATTTGGCGGCGTCAAAAATAATATCTTCGTCGGCCGGTCTGGTTTCGCCTTTCCAGCGAAGATAGGGCGGCAAAGCCGCGCGGACGGTCAAAGCGCTGATATCGCTGGAAATGTTGGCTAAAGACCAGGAAACGCTGTAAACCGTCTCCTGGCCGACTCGCGGCGGCAAAGGTCCTGATCCAGGAAAAAGGCTTGAAAAATAAAACCCGCGAACCGAGAGCCGGAGTATGGTTTCCAATTTTAAAGATATTTCAAAATTTCCCGAAACATCAACGCCGGCCACGCCCGGCCCGGCGTCGGCCGGATAAATCCGGCCTTTCAAAGTTATCTGCGGATTTTTCATTTTTTCCCGCGGCAGCTTCAAAGCGTCGTAAAGCTGAAAACTGAAACTGGCCCGGCCTTCGCTACCGGGTTCAAGAATTTGAAGTTCTTTCAAGCTTGAAGGCGTCCAAATAATTTTTTTGTCAAATCCGCGGTAAAAACCGCGGTCAGCCGAAATGGATTTCTCGTCAACCGCCTCGCCCGAAAGTTCAACCTCAAGAGTGGCGTTTTTAAGAATTTCCGACAAATTATTTTTCCATTTGAGCTCAACATTTAACCGGTCGCCGCTTCTGACAGCCAGCGTTTCCGATTCTTGGGAATTGACGGCGGCTTCCAGGTCAATGAAAAGCCGCCTTAAAGTGATAGCGACCGATGCCGACCCGTAGACATTGAAAGATTTGTCTTCCACAAATCCGGCGAGGGCCTCAATATTTCTCTCTTCCATTTCTCCGCCTTCAAAAATACCTGAAATTTTAACGCTTCGCTCCTGACCCGGCAGAAGATCTCCCAGCTGCCAGCGATTCTGGCCTTCGCTCGGCTTAGGGAAAGAATCCTTGAAAGTAAAACCGGGCGGATAAATCAGATCAACGGCGATGTCTTTGATGACATCGGCGGCGTTGGAAACAACTTTGACGTCAAAATTAATTTCGCGTCCGACATTAAGTTCTTCGGGAATTTTTATGGAAACCCCGACCGGCGAGCGCGAAATTTTAATCAGACTCCTTTCAGTTTTTTCAAAAATGGCGTTGGAGCCGCTAGTCCGGTATTCCAGCGCCGCTTCCAGCTCGCCTTCAAAATCAAGCGGACCGAAAGCAAAAGCCGAAAATGTTTCGCGGCTAGTCCCCTCCGGCTGAATTTCTCCTAAAGTTCGGTGTTCGGTCAGCAATACGCCGGACGATTTACCCGCCGGCCGAAATCCTTTGGGATAACGAAAAACAAGTTCGGCGGTTTCCAGTTTTACTTTGTTTTGATTGCGGACTAAAACTTCCCAACGGACCAATTCTCCTCCGGCCGCCTCGGCCGGACCGAAAATCGCAAGTTCAATATTTCGCGAAGAAATTAAGCCAAAACCGCCAAAAAGATAAACCGCCGCCAGTATTGCGACGGCTAAAACAAAAACTGACACAGAAATAATAATCGCTTTCATTTTAGTCGGCTCCTGAAATTTAACGGCGGCGGCAATCAATTCTTCGGATTTTTTTTGGTCAGTCGGCCACTCAGTTCTGACATTTTCGCGCCGATATGGCAGTTCCGGTTCTTCAAAACGGCCTTCAAATCGCTCACCTTTTTTATAAAGCCTTTTTCTTAATCTTTCTAAACCGTCATCTGGCATTTAATCATTATAACAAAGAAAAAGAGATGCCGAAACGCCGCTTAAATCAGCTAAAGCTGGCTTTCAGTCAGTCCTTTTTGAGAAAATTTTTCAAAGTCGTTAAAATTCAGATTCTCGGCTGACGCGGGCGGCCAATCATTACCAGCTATCGCCTGCCCCAAAACGCCTTCTGGCAAAGAAACATAGCCCAACCGGTGCAAAAGACGCGCCTTAAAAAGAGATTCAAAATCATTTATAGAATAACCGTTGCCGCAGCCGGTATTCAACAAATATAAAAAAGAATTGCGCAAAAAATTCCAGAGTGCTTCGTCTTTTTCCGGACCGGGCACCAAACGTTCAATCAACAAACTGATCCGGCTTGAAACATAATATGCATCTGGGGAAGTCGGGCTTGCGGCGCTAATTTCTTCGGCGTCAGTCAAACGAAAATGGTCTTTACCTTCAATAAAAGAAATCCGGGCAAGCGAATACGGCGCCAAATGTCCCCTTAATTTTGATTTTTCCAGCCGGACGCTTTTGGCCAAAACCGAAATTTTGCCAAAATCCCGGCTGTATAGTGTGTAAAACCGGTCAGCTTCGCCGAAATTGGCTGACGACAAAATGACGCCTTCAGTCTGATGGAGATTATACATAGTTTAAAGACAACTTGAGTCCGATGGTTTTTAACCCGGCCGGTGGCGTTTCGTTTCCAAAAATAATTTTTCTGATGCCGGCTTCTTTTTTAAGAATTTGTTCATATTTTTCAACAAACCGGCGTCCGGAATCGTCAGTTTCAAACGCCAAAATAATTTTGTCTTTGGGCTCAAAGCCCGATTTTTTGCGTTTTTCCTGAATATGCCGGATAAGATCGTTCAACTGCCCTTCTTCTTTAAGTTCAGGCGTGATATTAAGGTCAAGCTCGGCTTCATCTTTAATTTTTGAATCAAAAATAATTTCTTTGACATTAACCTCGCCTTTGATCAAATTTGTCAGCTCCTTATTTTTTATATTTAATTTTTTATTTTTTATTTTGAGCGCTGCCAACGGCTGACGGACTTTTATTCCGGCTTTGGCGCGAGCCTCAAGGCCGAGCGACACCGCGCGCCTGGCGCCATTCATTTCTTCAACCAGTTGAATGTTCAATTTGCCGGGTTTTAGGAACCGGGTCCATTTTTCAAGATGAACGCTGTTCTTGCCGGCCATATCTTTATAAATCCGTTCAGTTAAAAACGGAATAAAAGGCGCCAGGAGTTTTACAATTTCAAACAAAGCTTGGCCGAAAACAAAACTTATTTCTTCTTTTTCTTTTCGGTTTCCGAATCGGATCGGATCGCGAATCCGCCGGATGTACCAATGCGACAAATCTTCAATAACAAAATTTTCAATGATCCGCGCCGCGCCAACCGCATCAAATTTTTCAAGGTTTTGGGTTGCTTCAAAACCGATCTGATTCAACCGCGCATTCAACCATTTGTTTATCAATAATTTAGGTTTTGCGCTTTTCGCTTTTCGCTTTTCGCTTACTTTATAAGTTTTCCAATAAATAAAAGAATTCCGGAAAATATTTAAAAATTTCCGCGAGGCGTCGGCAACATCGGCTTCGCGGAAAATCTTCTCATCCCACGGCTGGTTGACAGTGTAAAAATACCAGCGCAGGGCGTCGGCGCCGTATTTATCAAAAAGCGGCATTGGCTCGGGAAAATTGCCTTTGGATTTTGACATTTTTTCGCCTTTTTCATCCAAAACCAAACCGAGCGTCAAAACATTTTTATAAGGAGCCGGCAGTTTTAAAAGCGACGAAACCGCAAGCAAAGTATAAAACCAGCCCCGGGTTTGATCTACGCCCTCAGCAATGTAGTCGGCCGGGTATTGAAGTTTAATGTCTTTTTCAAAAAGACGATGATCTTTGGCAAACGGCATTGCTCCCGAATCAAACCAGACATCGCCGACGTCTTTTATTCTTTCCATCTCGCCTTTACACTTCTTGCAGCTAATTTTAATTTCGTCAATGTAAGGACGGTGCAAATCAAGCTCGCCCTCGCGATTATAAGGCCAACTGTGAAATTTGATTTTTTTGGCTTGGCCGGTTTTAGGATGCCATGAAAATAGGTATTCGCTCTCGCTCAAACCGTCAAGCGCGGCATTAAGCACCCAAAGCGGATCGCAATGGCTGACAATAATAATTCTTTTGCCGGCGTGCTTTTTAATAATGCGCTTGAATTCCGTCATCATTCTGGCGCGGACATCCCGCAATGATTCCCCGCCGGGAAAAGGCTCGCGAAAACGCCGATTCAAAGGAAATTCGTCTTCCAATTCTTTCACGCTTCTATTATGAAATTCGCCGGCATCATAATCATAAATATTTTCGTTTATTTCAATCGGAACTTTCAGGAGATCGGCCACGATCGCCGAGGTTTGACGGGTGCGGTTAAGCGGCGAAGAAATTATTAGATCTATATTTTCTTTTTTTAGCGTTTTAGCCGTTTTTTCAACCTGCTTAATTCCCTTCTTGGTCAAATGATTGTCAAAATCATATTTAACTGTTGGCGGGCCGAATAATTTTTTAACATTGTGACTGGCTTGGCCGTGACGCATCAGAAACACTTCGGTTCCTGATTCCGGACTCTTTTCATCAAGTTCGGCAAGCGATCCGATTACTTCGCGCCTCTCGCATTTTGGGCATTGCCAGATCGGAAGAGGCGTTCCCCAGTAGCGCTCGCGGGATATCGCCCAATCAACGTTTTCGCCGAGCCACTGGCCGAAACGGCCTTTTTTAATAAACTCGGGATGCCAGCCGATTTTTGAATTTTCTTTGAGCATCCTTTCTTTGACGGCCGTGGTTTTTAAAAACCAGGAATCTTTGGCATAGTATATCAGCGCCGAACCGCAGCGCCAGCAAAAAGGATAATCATGTTCGTAAAGCTCTTCTTTAAATAAAAGTCCGCGTTTTTTCAAATCTTGAGCGATCAGTAAATTGGCGTCCTGAAAATATTTTTCATGCCACGGATACTGCGGCGTCCGCATCCGGCCGTCTTCGCCGATCGCTGTCAGCGCCGGCAAATTATTTTTTTTGCCAACTTGCTCATCATCCGCGCCAAAAGCCGGAGCAATATGGACGATTCCGGTGCCATCTTGAACACTGACAAAATCGGCGCCAACCACTTTATAACTTGCAGCTTGTTTGCCCCGTTGATCCCGTCTCGGCGGGATTGTTCGGGGTAGCTGGTAATCGGCAGCTTTATAAAGCGGCTCATACTCCAAACCAATCAAATCTTTGCCGATTTTTTCGCCGAGAATATTATAATTTTCGCCGAGAATATTTAACCTATCTTTGACTAAAACAAGATGCTCGCCGTTTTTTTCTACGACCGCATAGCTGGCTTGCGGATTTACGGCTAAAGCAACATTTCCGGGAAGAGTCCACGGCGTCGTCGTCCAAACTAAGAAATAGCTTGTAGCTGGCAGTTGGTAGCTTGTAATCTGCTTGATTTTAAATTTTAGATAGATTGAATTTTCTTTTACTTTTTTATAGCCTTGCGCCAGCTCGTGCGATGAAAGAGATGTGGCGCAGCGCGGACACCACGGCAAAACTTTATAGTCTTGGTATAGATATCCTTTTTTTGCGATTTTTGAAAAAACCCGCCATAAAGCCTCAATATAGGAATTGGTCATGGTGGCATACGGATTTTTGAGGTCAAGCCAATATCCCATCCGGTCAGTCATTTTCTCCCACTCGCCGACATTGGAAAGAGTCAGTTTTCTCGCCTCTTCAACGAATTTTTCTATGCCGACTTTTTCTTCAATTTCTTTTTTGGTTGAAACGCCCAGTTTCTTTTCAACTTCCATTTCTATCGGCAGACCGTGGGTGTCCCAACCGGCTTTTCGGCCAACGTAAAAACCCTGCATGGTTTTGAAGCGCAAAATTATGTCTTTGAAAGCGCGGACCAAAACATGATGGATGCCCGGCCGGCCGTTGGCGTAAGGCGGCCCTTCAAAAAAAACAAACGATTTGCCTCGTCTGGTCTTAGCCAGAGTTTTTTCAAAAATTTTATTTTCCTGCCAGAATTTCAGGATTTTTTCTTCGGATTCGCTGACATTGAAATTTTCTTGATTCTTTTGCATTTGATTATTTTATCATAAAAATTTTCAATAAAAAATGGCCTACTCGGTTAAATACCTTTCGGCCGTTTAATTAAAAAAACTAACCAAAGAGAGCTTTGATAATTTTATCTATGTTAGAAATTCTATGATATGCAAGAAGGCTTTTGATAGCATTTTGGAATTCCGGGGGAAGTTTGACTAAAAATTCTTTTTGGCACCCGCGACAATCAGCTTCTCCCAAAGCTTGGGAGTCCCAATTCATTGGTCTTACTCTCATTGAATCTGTTGTATTAACTGAAATAGAGAAATGTCTACTCCCACAATTTGGACATTCTATTTTTAAATTTCTAATTTTTAGACGTTCTTGTTTTAACATATAAACACCTCCTTTTTACAATTCTTTTATGATGGCGTTTCTTTTTTTATTTTCTTTTCTAAAGATGCCCCATAAATCCGATAAAAGATACAGATATGAAATAAAAAAGAACATGCTAAAAAATGGACGTGAATATTCCAAACTGAATAAATTAACGACCGTTGCTATTAATAACAGCCAAGATCTAACGTTCATACGCCACCTCCTTCTATTTTTTAAAAAACTTTATTTATTTCTAAATTAGAAACTACAATAAAAAGTCAAAAAAATCAATCTTTATAAGATTGAAATGAATTCTTCAACATTGATGTCAATATCATTTAAAATTCCCCTCAACATTCCTTTTTTAATATCCTTTCCGTAATGAACGGGAATAGTCGTTCTTCTTCCGTCTGAATGTTTAAATTGAGCATGACTGCCGACGCGATGATGTTCAAAAAATCCGAGCTTTTTTAAAACTCGGATTAGTTCTTTGACTTTAATAGTCGGCAATTTTGTCATAAAAATTAACGGCTTGTCAAAAGTTCTCTTTCGGAAAAAGTCTGTATTAATTCAAAAGTATCTTCTTCTTTTGGAATTGTTTCGCCGTCTTTAAGAATCCCTTGAATATGACAAATAATGGCTTCTTTTAAATTCTTTTTAACTTCTTCAATGGTATTGCCAAAAGTATGGAGACCCCGCAAAAACGGAACAAACCCATGATATCCTTTCGGCTTTTCTGGCTCAATAATAATGCGAAAATTATAAAATTTAAAATCTTTCTCGGTTTTCATATTTTAATATTTTATCACATCTAAAAATTCGCTGTCAAATGATTTTTGAAACAGGTTCAAATAAAAAAAGTCTACTCCGAATTTTATCACATTTTATCACATTCTCCGAAGAATATTTATCCCTAATATAGTAAACAAATTTCTAAAAATTATCAAGGTTGCCTGAATTAAAGCCAGCCGCGCCAGCATTAAATTTTTTTCTTCATTGATTATCCGTTTTTTTTCGTAAAAATTATGGAATTCCCGCGCCAATTCCAAAGCAAAACGCGCCAAAATCTGCGGATTATATTTTTTAGCCGCTTCCTCCAAAATTTCCGGAAATCGCGCCAGCGTTCGCATTAAATTCATATCTTCCGGAGTATTTAATAATTTAAAGTTTATTCTAATATTCTTGAGAACATTGGAATAAACTTTGGATTTTCCAAGTATACTTTGGCATCTTACGGCCGCGTATTGGACATAATAAACCGGATTTTTCATTGACCGTTCTTTCGCCAAATCCAAATCAAAATCCATATGCGTATCCGCCGAATGCGTTAAAAAGAAAAATCTGGCGGCGTCCAATCCGACTTCTTTTATCAATTCTTCAAAAGTAATAAATTCGCCGCTTCTTTTTGACATTTTCATTTCCTCGCCTTTGCTCATCAACCGCATCGCTTGGGTGATGATAATTTCAAAATTTTCAATTCCCATTATTTTCGCCGCGGTCGCGGCGCGGCCGACATAACCGTGATGATCCGGCCCCAAAATCATTATTTTAGAATTAAAGCCGCGCGATTTTGTTTCCAGAAAATGGCCGGCATCGGCCAAAAAATAAGTCGGAAAACCGTCTTGAGTTACTAAAACCCTGTCTTTTTCATCGCCAAAATCGGTTGTTTTCAGCCATAAAGCGCCGTCTTTTTCATAAACCAATTTTTTCTTTCCGCCTCCGGCGGAAAAAATCGCCAGAGCTTTTTTTACGAAATTTTTTTTATGAATATGCCGGTTTTCCGAAGTCCAGCGGTCAAAATTTATTTTCGCTTTTTTAACGACTGATTTTATTTCTTTCAAAAAATCAGCCGCGGCCAATTGGCCGAGTTTTAACGGATT